>JAAFKJ010000153.1 GCA_021399395.1 Candidatus Heimdallarchaeota archaeon | reverse complement strand
GCTAGTTATGCTGAACTACTCCCAAATTACTTTTTAATCAATTTACTTACATCATTCCTAGTTTATGTTAGTTTTATGATGTTTGCGGGGGCATTCTTTGTAGAACTCAAGGCACGACCACTGTTTCCTGGTTCATTAATAGAAGGCCTTACTGAGGACTTCGATTTCACAAATTTTGCGGAGAGCGATATTGGTGATCAAATGCTTTTAGGTATTCTAGCTTGGTTCACTTGGGTATTTGTTTTTCCACTAATTTACTCACTATTGCTTGGTGAGAAGAAATGGGGTAAAATTTACAAGAATGCAATGTTTATCGCATCAATTGCCATTTATATCTATATCTTGTGTTATATCTTCATAGGTGTAAAATACTTAGAAGGAATAGATTTTCATCCGAGAGAAGCTATTTACAATGTAGAGAGACAACAGCTTTCATTCCAATTATTCTCATCTATTCCACTTAATGTGTTCTTCTATGGGTTTCTATTATACTTAGGTCTTGGGGTAACAAGAGTTACTCCTTCCAGAACAAGAATCCCTTCACTGATTGCGGTGGGTATAGCTATTTATCTAACATTGACACTTCAAGGAATTGTATTTTCGATTTTATATGGTGGGGGATAATACACACCAATTCGAATTTATTTTCTCTTTCTTCTTTGAGAAAGTTTTAAATCAAAAGCTTTGAATAATTTCAATGAGTGACATAACTAATGCTAAGGTTTAGTGTGCGTTTCTTTTTTCATAATAGAAAAAGAACATATCAGGCTATAATGACACTAACTTTAGGTCTAGTTATCTATATCGCTACAACTTTACTTGTCAGAGGATATTCATCTAACATAAGTGGGATGGCGGAGATAATTGAACCATCTGATCTTTTGCTAATATCAGAGGATGGGAAGAGCCTCTCTGAAAGCAAAATAGATAGTGAAGTGTTAGATTTTCTTCAAGAATATGCCATACAAACCCCGATAGTAGAAGTAATTCTACCTCAGATCTATGTCCCAATCACTATTAGAGGTGAAACGGGTGTGGAGATCAATACGCATTTACGATTACTTAACATCTCCCTCTTTGAGCAATTCCAGCAACACCAATATTCGTTTCCTTTATCAGAAATGTACTCTGGGGAGCTAATTCTTGGACAACAAACCGCTTATTTAATTTCAGCAGGAGTAGGCTCAATCATTCAAGTTCAGATTGAAGATTTATATGTGAATGATACCTTTTATCTCTCGACAACAAACAACTATTCTATAGTTAACATTATTGAATCAGGGCACGAATATGACCTCGAACTACTAGGGTCAATCGATACAATCAATCTTCCTGAAAGTATTTCATATTTCTCCTTTATAGAACTAAGAATCGGAGATAAACGAGAAATAGACACAATTATTTCAGATATAGAAAATCAATATGACAATCTTAATGTGATGAATGAAAAACAAACTCAAAACTTCATCAAATACGCTACAGAAGATGTCATCAAAACACTCACTCTTCTAGAAATTATGTTCTTCATTTTAATGCTAGTTTCTATTTCCTATAGTATCTATACTTTGGTAAAAGAAAGTGAAGAAGAGATATTTACGTTAAGATCTATTGGTGCCACAAAAAATCAGATCATTTTACTATTCATGTTGCAGTCCCTTTTCATTGGATTGATTGCTGGTCTTTTGTCTTTGATTGTAGGGTATTTGGGAGTTAGTGGAATAGTTGGAATCGTAACAGCTGCAATGAATCTACCCTTTATTCCTCTTAGCATAAACTTTGGCTTAATAGGAACGATCTTTCTATTCTCGTTAACCCTTTCTATTATATCGGGAATTTATCCAGCAATTAGAGCCTCACAAATTAGAGTCATAAAGGAGGATCTATAATGAATATCCGTAGAATAATTCTTTATAATATTCTTCCAAAAAAGAGGTTGTTTATAGCATTCATAGGTTTTCTTATCAGTTCGACAATAATTACTGGTGCGGGCATTCTATTAACAAGTATTGTTGATTCTACATCATCTTACTTAGGAGAAAGTGATGATGTTCTTGTTATATCAAGTCCAGAAGCTTCTACTCCTTATACCAGCATTTTACCTTTAGATCTTGCAGATACAATCAGTACTATTGAAGGAGTGGAAATTGTTAGTCCCGAAGTAATGACAGCGGCAGTTTATGAGGATAAAGCTGTGTATTTTCGGGGAGTAGATGTAAGCATGTTTTGGCAACTTACAGAAGTAGAGTATCTAGAAGGGAACCTACCTAGTTTAACTGATTCTTATGAAGTAAGTATAGGTGTAAACTTCGCAGAACGTAACAAGCTTGGATTAGGAGATTTCTTTACATTGTTCTCTACTAGATCAGAGGCAGCAGTTGAACTAAAAGTTAAATCAGTATTCAAAACTGGAACACTTCTTGACGATGAGATAATAGCATCTTTATGGATTGGTCAATTCTTTGCTTTCGAAGATTATGATTACATTACACATATCAGGGTTAAGATTGACTTAGACTCAATCCCCGATAAAGAACTGTTACGAGAATTGGTTCTTAACGAATATAGTTTGGTTATCAACATTATAACTCCTGATTCTCTAGTGGAAATTAATGCAACCATAACCATTCGTACTAGAAGAGGGGGATTAGTTAATGAATCAATTATCATAAATGACAATCAAATATCGTACATCTTACCATTTGGGGAATACAAACTACAAGGTTCGATAGAAGGGGTATTATCACCCACAATGTCGTTACTCTTGAAGGAAGATTCAATCATAAGTTTAGATATACCTTACAAAGAGAGATTTGTTTCATTTCGAATTATAACTGATGAAGATGAGCCTATTCAAAGTGCAATCATCAAATTATATAGTCAAAACATCACTGAAAGATACCTTGAAACTAGAAATTTTCAATCGCTTACGGATGTTAATGGTGAAGCAAGTTTCATTGTAAGTGATGGGAGTTATTTCGCGGATATTTCTTATGGACATTATGTGAAAACAATGGCATTCACTACATCAGATGTAAATGAGCATGAAATAGTCCTAATATCCAGACACCCGTTCATTTTTGTTAGTAAACCAACAAATAACAGCCTAGTAATAGGGAATATTCTAAATCTAACAATCTCTGCTACAACGGGGTATTCAATCAATTACTACTATGATGGTAATATAGGAACGATAAAAGAGTATTACATTGCAGCTGGAGAAGAGATTTATCCAGATAAAATATACATTCCTTTTGCAGATGGTCCACATTCAATTACAGTTGAAGCTTTCAATAGTGATTTTATTACCAGTGGTTATGATAAAAGTCTGAACTATGCAACGACAACAGTGTATTTCACAATAGCTAGTGAGATACCTAGCGATTTATCGTTCTACAATGTAATGAATGGTTCTCAAATAGAGTCAAATGACTTTCTCTTACTCAATTCCACCTACAAGTTCAATCAAGAATTAAGGTTTAAGTGGGACAATAAAGATTACATAACATTGGGGGAGAATTTTATCATAGCACCATACAAATTAGGAATTCATAGGCTAACTCTTCAAGCAAGGGCAGATGATCAATTCAAAGAAATTAGTTATATTTTTGCTATCACAAACAATCCGAGATATGTAGGAACGATTGGGTTAAGAAGTGATCTGAAAGTTAAGGGAGGGGAATATATTCAAACATGGTTTAATCCATATTATGATGCATATTTCAATTGGAATTCTGATCCAATGTCTTTAATTCAAGAGAATGGTCAATTAAATACGACGGATTTGACAGATGGTGTAAATCTACTTCATCTATACACACACATTAGCTCAGAGTGGCATAATAGGTCGTATTCAATTGAGATTGACAAAGATGCTCCAATAATCTCTCTCTCTGAAATCAATGGATCGTTGATCAACTCCAGAGAATATTTAGAAATCATAAGTAATGAAGAGTTGTCATTAATTCAATTTGCATGGAATGATTTTTTCTATTCCAAAGCATATGAGCACTACATTCAGATTCCTGAGGAAAATGGAAATCATAGTTTGCGTATAAGAGCAAAGGATAGTGTAGGTAATTTAGTAGAATTATATTATCAATTCAATGTTACTGGTTTTAATGAAACAACAGACCCTCATGATTTCTATTTGGAAAATGAGTATGCGGGTATCTTAGAACAAGCTTATGTGGATATTATTCCATATGTTCAAGATAGCTTTTTATTAATCGAATACAGAATAGAAGGAGATATACAAAGAACTGGGCATGTTTTTGGGTCATTAAGAGAATATCTATTCCCAGGAACCTACACATTAACAGTAATTCTTTGGTTGGATTTGTTTGAGAGAAGAACAAGAACTTGGACCTTTGAAATTCTTGAAGGCTTAAATGTACAAGAAATCCAATCAGACCATATTAACAGCACAACTTCCGATGATATGTTACTGAACCTTCCTTACTATGATGTGACATATAATTTATCAACATCAGATACCCTCTTCCTTTCTGATGGATATTACTCTATCGATTATCAATATCCATTGATATCTAATGACACCTATGTGCATCATCTAATAATGGATGCAACATCACCATTTCTAGATATAATCTCTCCAACTAAAGGACTAAATGGTCTTGTCACAGAATTAATTCTTGAAAGTGACGCTGCAGAGATTCTATTCCAGTTTTCTGCTGGACCTACCATCTATGAATATACTATAGCTCAGAGTATTATTTTCATTTCAGGAGGGGAACACACGATTATGTTCTATCTGACTGATTCCTATGAAAATTCAAGAATGATAACTTATTCCTTCTATGTAAACCAGTCTTATATTCCTCAAGAATTGACTTTTCATTATAGAATCGCAGGAGACCTTTATCCAATTAACAACCTTAGTATTGCTATCTCTAGTTACTATAACACTTCATCATATGTTATGCAAACCAATAGCAATGGAAGCATAGATTTCAATATATTTATGGGGATATACTATGTTTCTTTTGTTTATGATTTGAAGAGCTATGACTTTGTGTTTGATACAAGTAATGGTGAAAATCAGGAGATCTGGTTGAATGGTGCATTTACCATAATTGAAGTGAGAGATAGTTTTGCTAATTCAACAGTAAATAGTCTTTATTGTGTTATTAGAGACGAATATGGTAATCGTGTC
>JAAFKJ010000152.1 GCA_021399395.1 Candidatus Heimdallarchaeota archaeon | reverse complement strand
CTTTAGATTGTATAAAAAACAACTTTGGTTTTTGTCAAGTTGAGATAGAAGATGAACAATTGCTTATCAATGGACAATCTGTTCTACTCAAAGGGGTAAATCATCATGATTTTGATCCCGATTATGGTTACAGCATTCCCTTTGAACGAATGAAACAAGATGTTGAAATTATGAAACAAAATAATATCAATGCCGTCAGAACCAGTCATTATCCTTCAGATCCTCGTTTCTATGATTTATGTGATGAATATGGGATATATGTTATGGATGAAGCAAATGTAGAAACTCATGGTCTGCATGCTAACTGGAACATGGTATCAAAAATGTCTGGAATATGGACAGAAGCTGTAGTTGACCGCATGGAACGAATGGTTGAACGTGATAAAAATCACCCATCAGTGATGATGTGGTCTCTTGGGAATGAAGCTGGATTTGGCAAACCATTTCATGCAATGAAAGATGCAGCTGTAAAAATAGATGATACAAGACCCTTCCACTATGATGAAGATCATTACACTGAAATTACAGATGTGATGAGTAACATGTATTTTCCTCCATCTAAGGTAGAACTAATAGGCGAACATCAAGAAGTACCTTTACGATTTCCAGCTAGAAAAATCAAACCCAAAGATTATGAGGGAAAACCATTCGTACTCTGTGAATATGCTCATGCAATGGGAAATAGTTTGGGTAATTTCAAAGAATATGTGGATTTATTTGAAAAGTATCCAAATTGTATTGGTGGTTTTATCTGGGATTTTGTTGATCAAGGATTGAGAAAGCGAACTGAAGATGGACAAGAATATTGGGCTTATGGAGGAGACTTTGGAGATACTCCTAACGCTAGTAATTTCTGTATCAATGGCATAGTGCGTCCTGATAGAACCCCTAACCCTTCTCTATTTGAAGTTAAAAAAGTATATCAAGATATTTCAGTAAGGTTACTAGATGTTTACGAGGCAAGAATTGAAGTCACAAACAAATACCGTTTTCTGAATCTTGATTTTCTGAACCTCCTCTGGACAGTTACAGCTAATGGAGAGGTTCTAGAACAAGGTAAAACGTCCTTAAAGAAATTTGACCCACTTTCAATAAAAGAAATAGTCATTAAATACACACAACCTGTGTTGAGGTCTAAAACCGAGTATCATCTAAACGTTTCTTTTCAATTGAAGAAAAAAACTAAATGGGCTCCAAAGGATTATGTTGTTGCTTGGGAACAATTTCGAATTCCTTTTACTTTGCCAGAGAAGAAAGAAGAAACTTTCAATCTTCCTTCAATAGAACTAGAATATACAGAAACTGATGTTCGAATCAAAGGTAGAGAATTTAATATTACATTTGGTAAGGCAACTGGATCAATAGAACTTTATGAATTCAGGAGACACAAACTTATCACATCTCCTTTGGAACCAAATTTCTGGAGAGCTCCGATAGACAATGATAATCTAAAGCGCGTTGTTTCCTACAACTATCCCTTTCTAGGGTGGTTGATTAAAACCAACCCTTGGAAATATGCTTCAAGAGATAGAATTATCGAGAAAATCCGAGTGGACAAATTTACTAAAAATGTTATAAAAGTGGAAGTTCTGATGAAGGTAACTAAGGGTGCAGGTTACTACAAAACAATCTATACGATCTATGGTGATGGTAAGTTTATAGTCGATGTCGAATTTACTCCTAAGAAAGAGTTAATTAGATTAGGGATGCAAACTAAGCTTTCTCCAGAATTCAGTCAATTCGAATGGTTTGGAAAAGGATTTCATGAATCCTACGAAGATAGAAAAACTGGTGCAGCTGTTGGCAAATACTCAGGAACCGCTGAAGAACTTATACACGATTATGTTTTCCCTCAAGAAAATGGTAATAGAACAGATGTTCGGTGGGTAAGAGTTCTTAACTCAGAAGGTAAGGGTTTCAAAATTTCTGATAATTGTGGTAGGTATCTTAACTTTAGTGCATGGCCTTATTCTCAGGATGATTTAGAGACTGCAGAGCATCCTTATGAACTTCCAAGAAGTGAAAATGTCACCTTGAATATTGATTATAGACAAAGAGGCGTTGGAGGAGACTTTCCTGCTTTACCTACTGTTCATGACAAATATAAACTCAAGAAAGATGTCAAATACTCTTATTCCTTCAGAATAGATCCCATTGTTTGAGATATTGTTGAAATTTTAGAGTAATGAACTTGCATCTCTGTAGGGGCCCCAATTTTTATCAAAGACTTCTGGTCCAAAAACATCTAATCCTTTTTCTGATTTCCAAATTTCTGGAGCATCACGTGTAAAGATTGTAATTTCTCTTCCCTTTGAGAAATCCTCTTCCCATGGAGTTAAACCATATCCTGTTGTTGAATCAACAATATAGAACCCATCCGGACACGTGATGTATTTCTTCTCATTTAACCATGAAAGAAGATATTCATTCTGATACCATATCTTTACTTTCTTGCCTTTTTCTGATTCTAGAACTATCTCTCCTGATGTGAAACCTCCTTCCTCTCTTCTAAAGAAAGTTCTAACAACACCTTTGAAAGCTATTCTGGAATCAGGAATAGAATCTTGAATAATACTTATGGTGTCATCTCCCTTCTCATTAGCTTCTCGAACATTTTTTCCTAGGTTAATAGCCAGAGAATAAGTATGGGGGATAACAGCTTTTTTTGCATCTTCTATCCTCATGGGACATCTTGCTACACTGACTGAACCTCCTGAAAGTTTTGAAGCATTTCTTGCTATTAACTCGCCTCTCATGTCATCAACTTCTGCTCCAACAATCTGTATGTCGCCATACTGACTTACAATTGCAAAAGGTGTCATTGGAATATTAGCAACTCTTGTTGTACTTATAGAAATCATAGGCTTACTTCTTCCACAACAGTCGCCATTAATTGCTACTTTTCCCATTTTAGCTGCAACCATCATAGGAACCACACTGTTATTTGGTCCTAATTCTGTGGCTACAAATCCACTGAATTCTAGATTAAGAAAACTCTCTAGTTCTTTAACAGCTGTTACCATAGGTTCTGAGATAGTGATCTCTCTATTTTCAACAAGTTTTCTGTCTTCTTCAGTTATACCTCCTCCAACCATACCAATGATACAAATGCTATCATTGTCTTTCAAATCAGATAGATTAGCAATAGTGAAATTTTCTCCTTTATCATAGATCTTTTTGATATTTTCAATTGATCTTTCTTCACTCCCTCCTCCACCACAAGCCAGTATTTTAGCTCCAATAACTAAATCATATGCTTCTTGTTTGGATAGCTTTCTGGTAATCATACTCTCATTTTTAATATAATGTGAAGATTTTTATGCTTTTGCTGTTCAAAAGGACTAATGTGTGCGGATGTGTCACAAATGACTACAAACGTTATAGATGCTCTTACAATAGAAGAAACTCCATTTGAGGAGATTAATAAAGCAAAAGGTCTAGATGAAATAATTTCTAAACATTCTGACTATATAGTAGATGAATCAAAAATAGCCGGTGGTTCAGCTGAATGGCTATTCTTTCCTACAAATGAAAACGAAGTTATTGCGATTATACATAAGATGTATGAAGAGAAAATACCAATTACTATTTCTGGCGGAAGAACTGGTATTGTTGGTAGCGCTGTTCCTTTTGGAGGAGCTGTTGTTTCAACAGATGAAATGAAAGACATCATAGGATTGGGATTCGATAATGATGCACAGAAGTATTTTGTACGAATGCAGCCTGGAATTACTCTAAAGGATCTTGAAGAGATTATTAAGAACAAAGAATTCACCCCAGAACATAACATTGATGGTGAGGACTGGGTTACAAAATTCAAACAAGATTCTGAAGGTTATATATTCCCTATTGATCCTACAGAAATGACTGCGGTAGTTGGTGGGGCTATAGCTGCCAATGCCTCAGGCGGACGTTCATTCAAATATGGTGCTATGAGACCTTGGGTTAGAAAAATGCGCTTTGTTCTTGATTCTGGTGAAGTATTAGATATAACCAGAGGTCAATACAAGGCAGAAAACGGTGTCTTTTGTATCAGGAAGGAAGGAGAAGAAATGACAATCAAAATCCCAACATATAAAATGCCTAAAGCAAAGAATGCAGCAGGACTATATGCTGAGCCTGATATGGATCTGATTGAATTATTTATCGGTTCTGAAGGAATATTTGGTTTCATATCTGAAGTTGATCTATGGTTAATACCTAAACCCAATGGATTACCTAACGTTATGTTTTTCACATCTGAAGAAGACTCAATTAGTTTTGTAGAAAAACTAAGAGGAGACAAAGAATTGGCTGTAGAATACATAGAATTCTTTGATGAAAATTCTTTCGAGCTATTAAAGGGTAAAGCAAAAACAAATCCTGCTTTGGCCAATGTTCTTACAATCCCACCAGAAATAAAGACAGCTATTTTCTTTGAAATTCCATATACTGAAGACCAGTTGGAAGATATAATTGTAAAACTCGATGACATGGCTATGGAATGTAACTCTTCAATTGAATCCTGTTGGTCAGCTTTTGATGAGGTTGAAAAAGAAAATTTCAAAGCTATGCGACATGCTGTTCCAGAAACTGTTAATGGTATAATTGCAAAGAGGAAGAATGAATATCCTGGTATCCATAAATTAGGTACAGATATGTCAGTTGAACATGAGCATTTCAGAGAGATAATGGATATCTATCATTCAACACTAAAAGAACACAGTTTAGAGTATGTTATGTGGGGCCATATCGGCGATTCTCACATCCACGTCAATATCCTTCCAAGGAATATGGATGAGTTAGAATTGGGCAAAAAACTCTACAAAAAATTTGCTAAGAAAGCTGTTGAATTTGGTGGCTCTGTTTCAGCTGAACATGGAATAGGAAAAATCAAACATGAATATCTCGTTGTAATGTATGGGGAAGATGGCGTGAACCAAATGAAAGAGGTGAAGAAGGTTCTAGATCCCCTCGCACTTTTCAATAGAGGAAATATATTTGAAACAGCTTAAAAACTGTTCCTTTTTCAATTTTTTATGATTCCTTCTGTATTATTTTCGTAATTTTCTTTTATTCACATTTATACTGAAAATTATTGTTAAGCTAGTTATTGAGAGCATTAGCAGTATAGTCATTTTTGCGAACTTTGGTATCATTGGTGTTCCTGGAAGATAAGGATCATTATTGTTAGCAAAACCATCTATAAGATATGTAGCAGAACCATTCCAATTTCTCCACCAGCTTCCTTCTAATGATACAATAAATACACCCTCGTAGATAAACAAGTTAGTTCAAATATTCAAATATAATATAAACCATTGGAAGCCACATTCTTGTTATATCTAATAGAAAATTACGAAAATAATACAAAAAGAATCATGAGAAGAAGAAAAAGAAGTTAGAGAAGAGGTTTTAGAAACTGTCCAGTGTATGATTCCTTAACTTTGACTATTTCCTCTGGAGGACCTTGTGCAACTATCGTTCCTCCATCTGAACCTCCTTCTGGTCCTAAGTCTATTACATGATCTGCTGATTTGATAACATCTAGATGATGCTCAATTACCAGTACTGTGTTCCCATCATCAACAATTTTGTTTATACTTATAAGGAGTTTTTGTATGTCTTCCATGTGCAAGCCAACAGTCGGTTCATCTAGCAAGTAAAGGTTGTTCCTCTTTCTTTTAATCTTCCCTAGTTCTTTAGAGAGTTTAATTCTTTGAGCTTCCCCACCAGAAAGAGTAGTGGCTGATTGTCCTAGCTTTAGATATCCCAAACCTAAATCAATCATTACTCCTAGTTTGTGTGATAAGTTTGAATCATCTGCAAAGAACTCTAGAGCTTCTTCAACAGACATATCCAATACTTCTGCTATATTCTTCCCTCTATACTCTACTTCAAGCACTTCTCGTTTGTATCTTGCACCATTACACAAAGGACATTTGTTTTTAATATCTGGCATGAACTGAAGATCTGTTCTTTTTTCTCCTTCACCTTTACACTCGATACATCTACCACTCTTGTGATTGAAACTAAAGTAACTAACTCCAAACTTGCGATCTTTAGCATCTTGGGTTGCAATGAAAATCTTTCGTATCTTATCAAAGAGACCTACATATGTTGCTGGGTTTGACTTAGGTGTTCTTCCTATAGGCGATTGGTCAATGTTCCTTATATCTGATAAGTTTTCTATACCTTTGATTTCCTCGTGTTCTCCTGAAATAGTTCTTCTGTCATAGAATACAGAATGAAGTTTCTTATAGAGAATATCGTGTATCAGACTACTCTTTCCACTTCCAGAAACACCTGTTACACAAACTAGAACGCCTAAAGGTATATCAACATCAATATTCTTCAAATTGTTCTCTTTAGCACCTCTAATCATCAGTAGTTGTCCATTTGAAGACCTTCTTGTTTTGGGAACAGGTATTGTCTTCTTTCCAGTTATATATTGGCCTGTTAAGAACTTCGGATTATCCATAACCTCTTCTGGAGTTCCATGGATAACTATCTCTCCACCAAATCTTCCTGGGCCTGGTCCAATCTCAATAATATTGTCTGCGTTAGTTATTGTGTCCAAATCATGCTCAACTACCATTACAGTACATCCAAGATCTCGAAGTCTTTTCAAAGTCTTGACGACCTTAGTACTGTCTCTTGGATGCAATCCTATTGTTGGTTCATCCAAACAATAAAGCATCCCTGTCATCTCAGATCCAATAGAATTAGCTATTCTGATTCTTTGAGCTTCTCCACCAGCAAGAGTGTCTGCTCTTCTATTAAGATTGATGTAATCAAGTCCTATCTCGATAAGTAACTCTAAACGTTTGAGCGTCTCCTTGATTATTTGTTCAGCTACTTTTCTATCCTTCTCTTCAAAAATTATTGACTTAACAAACTCTTCTAGCACTCTCAAATCCATTTCTCCAATATCATGGAAATTCTTGTTTTCCACAGTTACTATTAATCGTTGTTTGTTCAGTTTCTTTCCTTGACACTCCGGGCATACTCTCTGTGCCATATGACGTGTATAGAAATCGTGTTCCGCTGTTCCAGGTATTAGTCTTGCACCCTTGCTTCTTGCATTCCAGTATAACCTGTTCATCTGATGCAAAAGACCTTCAAAGGTTATCTTCCATTGTGTCTCTACCCATTCACCTTTCTTGTTGGTCCAGTAATTTATTCTTTCTCCATTGTTACCCTCAAATATCAAATCTTTCATCTCATCAGAGATATCCTTGAAGGGCTTATCTAGATCAATGTTGTAGTTTTGGGACAAAGTCATCATCATACTTCTTCCAGCAGTAAAGTTTCCCAAAGCTCCTTGTCTAATAGATTTTTCCTCGTTTTCTATGAACAGCTGTCTTTCTGCTTGGATACGAAGACCAAGACCTCTACATGTTCTACAAGAGCTCTCAAGAATGTTTGCAGAGAAATTATTCTGTTTAAGCTCTCCCATTACGATATGATGTTCAGAACATCCATAGTCTAAGTAGAATTCTTCTATCTCAGATTTGCTTCCATTGTTTTCAGTAATTTCATACTTTATGAAACCACTACCCAGTGTAAAGGCATTCTCAACTGACTTGCGAACAAGGCTGTAGATATTCTCTTCCACTAGTATTCTGTCCACTAGTACTTCGAGTTTGTAGTTCTGGTGTTCTTCAAGACTGACTTTTTCGCTTATATCCGTTAGGACATTATTGATGTAGATTTTTCTATAGCCTTTCTCTCTCAATTCTCCAAATAAGAATTCGAAGTTTTCTCCATAGATCTTGAAGACTGGAGCTAATATTTCTACAGCTGTACCTTGTGACAATCTTTCGATTTTCTCAACCATGTGATTGATGGTTTTAGTTGGAATCTCATCTTTACAATATGGACAATGAGTTTTTCCAACAGTTGCATACAGAAGTCTCAGATAGTTTGCTATCTCAGTCATAGATCCAACAGTTGATCT
>JAAFKJ010000151.1 GCA_021399395.1 Candidatus Heimdallarchaeota archaeon | reverse complement strand
TGCAAATGAAGTAACAAAAGAGAGTTTTGAAGATGCTTTAGCCTTCACTCATGAACATCTAAGAAGTGACGCTTTTGAAATTATTAATCCAGTAGTAGAAACTGCTGATGTATTAATAGAAGTTCTAGGTAATGCCTTTAAGAATACAACCTACGATCTAATCATTATTCCTTCTTCATTCATAGGTATGAAAGAAATTCAGATGAAAGAGGAAGATCTAGAAGAAACAGAAGCAGAAGTTGTTGTACTAGGAGAGATTTTTGAATATCTTTTAGAAGAAGTAGAAGATATTCCTGTTTTGGTTGTTGAAAGTGAGAAAGTTAATTTGAACATATTGTGGAATAACTTTTGTATTTTTCTCGGTAAAAGCTTTCAACTAAGTCACATGAGTGAAACTGCTCTGAGATTTAGCTTAAAGACCACAGAGATTAGAGGTTTAATTAACATTTCTCGCGACTTTCACGAAGAAGAAACCGATGACGAATTTGAACAAATTGTTAACAGGAATAAAAAAGAGCTAAATAGATTTGTGCAAGCGAATTCTGAAATATTCAAGGAAGTTGATAAATTTAAAGATTTTAATCTTATAACAACCGACAAAATGAGTATCATAAAGAATAATTTAGTGTCATGTGGGAAAAATGCAGGATTCCTAATGATTTACATGCCAACGAAGCATTCGAGTCTCGCAGGATTTTTTATTGAGTTTCTAGAAGATCCAGCAATAACTTGTCCAATTTTAATTATCAAGAAGAAGATAACACCTCCTAGTAAAGAGAAGCCAAAAGAAGAGATTCTAGAGAAAGAAAAGGGGAGAAAAAGGGGAGAAAAAAAGAAGAAAAAGTGACGGATGAAGAAGTGATTAATTGGTAGGATTATTAGGAGAGTTACAATGGATAGGAACAATACTCATTGTGATCGTCGTTTTAGCAACAATCTTATTACTAACAAAAGAAGGGATTGATTCCACAAAAATCACTGCTACTGGTGCATTAGTAGTTGCAATATTATATCTAATACTTATGGATTGGGAAAAAGGTTTTGCGGACAACTTAGCATTTGAAGAAGTACCCCACAATTATCTAGAAGCCTTAGCAAAAACAGTGAATATAGAAGCTATACTAATCATATTTTCTATAGGTGTAATTGTAGCTATTACCAAGGGTGCGGGTTTTTTTGACTTTGTATCTCTCTATATAGTTAAATTGACTAAAGGTGATCCGAAAAGATTACTAATAGCATTAGGAGGTACAACATTTTTTGTAAGTATGTTCTTTGACAATTTAAGCGCCATCATTCTACTAGGGTCTTTAACAATTGTTACATGCAAACAACTAGAACTTAATCCAGAACCTTATGTATTATTCGTAGGGATAAATACTATCATTGGGGGACTTCCCACTCCTGTTTCTTCGATACCTAATATTATCTTCTTTAACTTATATCCAGAAGAAGGAATGAGTTTCATCAAATTTACAGCGTATATGTTCCCAATTGCCATTCTTTTCTTTGCAATTGCTTCGGCATTTTTCTTCGTTGTTTATAGGAAGCAACTAAGAATCAAAGTCACTGATGAGAAAAAAGAACAAATAGGAAGAATAAATCCTTGGTCAGGGATTGCAGATAGAAAAAATATCTGGAAATCATTAATTCTACTTGGCTTTCTTTTTGTAGGATTTATACTTACAAGTATTCCAGGTAATCCTCTAGATGTAGCTTTAATGGCTCTGATATCAGTCTTTTTCGGTCTCTATCTATTCAGAACAGATTTGAAACGTTATCTTCGAGAAGGCGTCGAATGGGAGATGATTATTTTCGCTATTGCTTTATTTGTTCTAATGGGACTTTTAACTGCTGCAGGAGCTTTATTACCATTAACAAATGTGCTTACTGGGGTGTTAGGTCCAACTCCAACAACAACAGGGTTAATATTAGTCGCTATAATAATCGGTGCTGTAGGATTACCAATATCAGGTTTTTTGAATAGTTTTTCAGCAGCACTTATTTTCTCTTATGTCTTTAAGGCATTACCAGCTGGATTAGTAACAGGTTTATGGATCGGTTTTGTTCTTTCTGGGAATATAGGTGGAGCTTTGACACCCCTTGGATCAATTACTATTCTAATGTCACTAGAGATACTCAAAAGGGAGGGATATCCAATATCCTTTCTCAAGTACGTAAAGAAAATGCTACCTTTAACATTAGCCTGTGGAGTGATTGGAGTGGCTTATTCAATCTTCCTAATAGCTATAGGTTTGTAGTAACATAATTTGTTTCAGAGAATATCAAGTATTTAAAATAGTAAGGAAAACTTAAATATTTTCAGAGAATCTTTTATGGATTAATATGTTTAGACATAAAAACAAAAAAATAATAATTTTCATATCTTTATCTTTAATTTTATTTTCTCCTCTTGTAATTCCCTTTATATCCTTTGCAGAAATAGAATCTCCTACTCTGGACTGGGAAGTTCCATTAAGTTGCTGGGAAATTGATATATTAGGTGAGAATTCAGAAGGTAAGTTGATAATTGCACAAGACAAAGAAGATTATTCAAGAACAATTTCCAAATTTGATTCAGATGGTACTGAAATAATGAGTACTGTAATTCCTAGATATTACGGTTATGGTCCTCTAAATGGTAGTGACTGGAGTTTAAGTTTAAGAAGGATAGAGAAAAGTATCATATTTGAGAATACAACTACAGCTGTTTGTGTAATTGAGAACATAACAGTAAATGCTCTTGATAAGGATTTTAATGAATTTTCTGGTAACATCAGTGTAGAAGACTTCCAAGTTGAGCGTTGTTTATATGATAATCAGATTTTGACTTTAAATGGTAATCTTTACTATTGTGATAATATAATGGAATATAATTCTGACTTAGAGAGTTGGGAGTATGCAGGCAAAACATACATCTACAAAAAAAAGGTTGAATTTATAACTAAAACAAATGGAGAACAAACTTATAATGAATTAGTAACAACTAACCTTTGGAATATTAGTTTTTCTGATTTAAGATTTATGACTACTGCATATGAAACAACAAATGGAAACACCTTTATGTATACTTCAAATTTAGCTGATGAGATATATGAACTATTTCTACTTGATTCTAATACTGGAGAGACTAAGTGGGTAAAGAGTTTTGATAAAAGGGCAGATAATTTATGTCATGTTGCAGATAAAATACTCATTTCATATTATGAAGGAGAAAGATGGCATTCACCAATGATTCTTGAAATGTATGATGAGAATAAGAATAAAATTTGGGATCACAAAGTTGCTATAAACAATGACAGATTATATTTAGGAGGACTTAGAAGTAAAGGGGATAAAATCATATATGTAAAATATGACCAATCAACTGAAAACGGTACTATTGATTATGGCATTTATGTTTTAAATGATAAAGGAATTCTTCAAACTCAGTTAGAATGGATGAACATGGATGCGTTATTATTGTTTACTATAAGAGAGACATACGTAGAAGCAGAGAACTCATTCTATTTTGCAAAGTGGGATAGTCCAATAGTACCTAGCACGAAGTTCTACAAATATTCTTTCGAAGAGATAACTAAAGTAGGGAATCCTGTCAGTTTCTTACTAGTTCTATTTACATTATCTCTTGTTTCAGTGATTAGATTAAAAACTAAGAAAATTGGAAAATTATAATATATTTGTTAAATTATTTTTTTTATTTTTTTTTCTTACTACAAAATTAAGAAATTTTACTCATTTCCAATCGATTAGATACACCTCTTTAAGTTTCTTCGTTTTGAAAGAAAAATCATAAAAAAGCGAAACTATTAAAAGAGATTTAGCTCTTTATGTTTTTCAACTATTTTTTCTGCCATCATATCTAATGCTTTGAAATCCTCTTCCTTTGGATGACCTTTGGCATAAACAGGTTCTAAAATCTCAACTTCCTTTAATCCAGGTACCATACTGACAACTTGGTCAATGGTCTTTGTAAACCATCCATAAGAGCCAATAACTGAGATTAGTTTAATTTTTGGTTTCAAAGCATTTAGTAGATAGGTTGCATACACTGCTAATGGATGGGGACCTGCATGAACTGTTGGAGTGCCAAGAATCACCGTTGCTGCATCAACTAGAGTTATAGCAAGTTTACCTATATCTACAACGGCCAAATCAAACTGATAGACTGTCACATCTTGTTTTGCTAGAGCACCAACTAAGTATTCAACCATAATCCTTGTGCTTCCGTGCATAGATACATAAGGAATAATAACAACATTTTTTGGAGTATCTGAAATCCAATCTTCATAAGCATCTATAATAAATGACGGTTTGTCATAAATTGGACCATGACTTGGAGCTATCATTTGAATTTCCAAATTTTTTACTTTCTCAATGTTTTTTCGAATAATTTTACTGAAAGGCATCATTATTTCAGCAAAATATCTTTTAGCTGCTTCATAGACTAATCCTTCATCTCTAACATAGAGGTCAGTTGTTGCAACGTGTGAACCAAAGAAGTCACATGAAAAGAGTATTTTATCTTCTACAAGGTAAGTAACCATTGTTTCTGGCCAATGAACCCAAGGAGTATGGATGAATTTCAATGTTCTATCTCCTAATTGAATTTCCTCCCCGTCTTCTACAATCTGTATTTGTTCTGGAGAAATCAATATATGATTTATTAGCATTTCTTTTCCTTTTTTGGTTGCGAGAACTTTAGCAGATGGATATTTCTTAAGAACTGCAGGTATTGCTCCTGAATGATCTTGTTCTGTATGGCTAGATACGATGTAATCTATCTTTTCAATATCTTCTAACTGAGTTAAGAGTATATCAGTCATTTTTGGATCTACAGTATCGATCAGAACATTCTTTTCGCTACCTATAATTAAATATGAATTATAACTGGTTCCATCAGGAAGAGGTATAAGGGAATCAAACAACCTTCTATCCCAATCAATTACACCTAACCAAAAAACATTATCTCTTATTTTTCGCTTTTTCATAGTTGTTTAAATATATAATGAAGATATTAAAAACCTTATCTGTGCATTGAGATCATTTTCGAAATTTATCAGAATTAATCTATTGCTATGTGTGAAACTTAAATTAAAAGGAGATATGAAGAAAATCTATTTCTTAGCTTTTATCAAATACCAACTTTTCTTATTTTTGTACATGAAATTAAGTATCCTTTTTTCGTATAAATTTTCATTGCATGCCTGTAAATTTGAATAAAATCTTTTGTTTCTGCTTTTTTTATCAAAAGATAAATTTGTTTATTTCATTTTCTATTGATACAAAAAAATATTAGCACAAATAAAATAAAACACACATCATTATTCAAGAGAAAAGCGAATTTAACGTGAAAATTTAAATACTATTTATCAATTACCTCATGATTCACATGAGAATAATTAGAAAAAGGAGTTTAGCGTTATTGACATTACTAATTTCTTCTAGCTTAATTTTCTCTATTCAGAATAATAATCTAGATATCAAAGCTCTGCCCAAGTACGCAATTGAGTGGAAGCCTATTGAAGTAATAACAACAGATAGTACAGAAGATTCACATGATGCAACTATAGCTGTAGATAACTTAGGAAATGCTCATGTTGCTTGGATGGACAATACTGTACTTCTAGCAAGTGGTTCAGATAAGGATATCTTCTACAAAAGATGGGATAAAACTTCGGATACATGGACAGAAACTGAATTGATTTCTACAGGTAGTATAGATATTTCAGGTGATCCTTCTATTGCTGTAGATGACCAAGGAAATGTGTACATTGCTTGGGAAGATGAATCTGATGATTTCTTAAGCAGTGACGTAGATAAAGATATATTCTTTAGAAAATGGGATAAATCGACTGATATATGGTCAACCACAGTTTTAGTATCAACTGAAAATACAGCAAGTTCTGCTTCTAATAATCCCTCTCTAGATGTTGATTCTGAAGGTAATATTCATATTGCCTGGTGGGATTCTACTGACTTTTTGGGTACAGATGCAGACGAAGACATTTTTTATAAACGTTGGAATGTTTCACTAGGAAGTTGGACATCAACTGAGGTTCTTTCATCAGAGAGTACTGGTGATTCAATATATCCTTCTATTGTTGTAGATACTCAAGGGGATGCACATCTTACTTGGAGTGAATTTTCTGACAACTATCTTGGAAGTGGTTTAGATGGCGATGTTGTTTATAGAAGTTGGAGAAAAGAAAATGAATCTTGGTTAGCAGCGGAGTTAGTTACAGCAGGTAGTTCTGCAGATTCAAGCTATCCTAATTTAGCAACTGATAATGGCCAACTAATTGATATAGTCTGGTATGAACAAACTTCAGATCTAAGCAGTGGTATAGACATGGACATTTTTTATAAACAATTTAACACAGTTACTAAAACTTGGATAACTACAGAACTTGTTTCAACCGAAAGTACTGAAGATTCTGCTTATCCAACAGTTGATGTAGATGGCTTTGGTAATTTCCACGTTGCTTGGACCGACTGGACCAACTATTTAGAATGTGGTACTGACACAGATATATTCTACAAAAGCCGTAATGCTACATCAGGAAGTTGGTCAACAACAGAAATTGTCTCAACAGAAAGTACAGGAATTTCAGATTCCTCTTCCATATCTGTAAATAATGACGGTTTGACATATATTGTTTGGAGAGACTATACGGATTACCAAGGAAGTGGTACTGACACAGATATTTTCTTTTCAGGTACATATGTTCCAGCTTCAGATACTAGCAAATCTCCGTTTGTTTTTCTATTCTGTGTTCTAGCCATGGTTGGATTAGCATCTCTTGTAGTAATTAAAAACAAAAGATAGTTTTTATTCCTTTTTTCTTTTTTCATTCTAGTTGAAAATTAAATCTTTTCTCATTTGATACTCCTGTTACCCCCGACCAGTTAAAATCAGAATCCAAATAAATGCCATGAAGCAAATATCCCTATCAGAAGTATAGAGAGTGCAACTAAAGTAGAATAATGAATTCTCCCAATTAATTTCCAATAAGGTTTTCTCTCCTTGTTCTTAAATCCTGACCATGAGAACGCCATGAATACTAGTGTGACTACAACCGATATAAGAAATAAGAATGGAAAAACTAGCAAACCCTTGAAAGCTGTGACTGTTTCGCTTTCCAACAATATATCTGAATTTAATTTTACTGTCAAAATCACCAGTGTAACGCCAGAAAAAACAAGATTAGCCAGAAAACTCCATCTAGCTATTCTCTGAATTGTAGGAGATTTTTCTTTCTTCTTGAAGACTTTTACTGAACCTTTTATTCCCCAAAAAACTAAAGAGATTAAAGTGAGAATGAGAATTACAGCAACTAAAACTGATTTGAACTCAGATTCAGAATAGAGAGGATGAGTTTTTTCATAAGCATAATTGGGTCCGATGAAGTTTGCGTAAAAATGAATTACTTTTTCATTATCATCTAGAATGAAAGCTAATTTAAAATAATATTCTCCAGTTGATTCCATAAAATAATTGGGTTCAACTTCCACGAAATCTAAACTTCCAATATTTTCTATCCTTAGATATCCATCTTTAGAAGTTATAGAAAAACTATTACCAAGATAATCTCTTTCAGCTATTGTAGGTTTATCAGAATATACTCTTCTAGTTGTGACATAGAAACCAGTGAACTTTCTTACTCTGGATTTGTATCCTTTCATAGGTTCAATGTCTTTTACTGGAAGAGGATAGTATTCTTTTACTATTTCTTCAAACAATAAAGTTCTGGCAATAGATCCACCAACGCTATTATAAGAAGCAAAGATGCCAATATTATATTCAGGAAGAAGAATCATTCGACTGTGGAAGAAACCTGTATCTCCACCATGACCAATGATATGTTGTTCACACAAGTCAAATTCATAGACTCCCAAACCTATAGAAGGAAGGTTTTCATAAGTAACAAATTGATCACTAAACATCATTTCTACTGAAGAATTATCTAAGATTCTATTGCCTTCAAGACTTCCGTTATTTAACAAAGTCATCATAAATCTGGCCATATCAGAAGCTGTTGAACTTGCTGAACCTGCTGGGGGTATCGTGATATACTCAAAATAGCTAGGATTACCATTTTCATCATGCCCTGCAGATAATCGCGAGTATAGAGGACCGGGAAGTGGTTGCAAAAAGGTTGTTGAATTCATTCCAATTGGAGCTAATATATTCTCTTCTACATATGTTTCAAAATCTTCACCAGAAATCTCTTGAACAATATACCCAGCTAAAGAGAAACCATAATTTGAGTAAGAAGTAATCACTCCGGGAAGATGCACTCTATCAGGGATATTCTCAGATAAGAGTACTTCTAGAGGTTCAACGGCTCCAATACTTCCAACTATTGAAGGAAATGTCTTTTCTTCAAAACCTGCAGTATGTGTTAGTATATGTCTAAGGGTTATAGATTCTTCATAGGTTTCAGGAATCTTGAATGCTGTAAGATAATCATTTATGTCTTTTTCCAATTCCAGCAATCCATCTTCAACTAGTTGCAGGACTGCGATAGCTGTAAAAGTCTTTGAGATTGATCCAATTCTGAATAGAGTATCATTTGCAAGGACAGGACTTTCATAAAATGAATTGGCATACCCATATCCTTTTTCAAAGAATACAGAACCTTCTTTAACCATGCTAAAAGTAACACCTGCAACAGAATATTCCACTAATTGGTCCAAAATAACAGAATCAAGAAAAGTTTCGAGTTCTAACGAAGAATTGATCTCTTGTTTGATTGGATTAGAAGAAATTAAAATTGATCCAGAATCTGAAGAGGGGGTAACAGTATCATATTTAGACATAACTAGGATAGGGGTGAGAAACAAAAAACAGCAGAGTAATACCAAGGTCTTTTGAAATCTACACCATTTTATATGCCACATACTGTGAGAGGGGATAACTTG
>JAAFKJ010000022.1 GCA_021399395.1 Candidatus Heimdallarchaeota archaeon | reverse complement strand
TCTTGGAGTTGATGTTGGGTCTATTAGTACTAATTTGGCTGTTATAAACAATTCAAAAGAATTAATAGAATCGGTCTATATTCGAACAGAAGGAAGACCTGTAATTTCAGTACAAAAAGGCATCAAGGATTTACGAAATAAGATCGGTGAGGATTTAGAAATTTCAGGTGCTGGTTCTACTGGAAGCGCTCGCAAATTAACAGGTGTTATTATTGGTGCAGATATTGTTAAGAACGAAATAACTGCTCACGCTCTCGCTTCTTTGCATCTCGATCCTGATGTTCAAACAGTTATTGAGGTTGGTGGGCAAGATAGCAAAATAATCATTGTCCGTAATGGTATTGTTGTAGACTTTGCAATGAATACAGTTTGTGCAGCTGGTACGGGTTCTTTTCTTGATATGCAAGCTAGTAGATTAGAAATCCCTATAGAAAATTTTGGAGAATTAGCACTGCAATCTGACAATGCTGTTTCCATTGCAGGTAGATGTACGGTATTTGCTGAAAGTGATATGATCCATAAACAACAGCTAGGACATCCTACTCATGATATCATCAAAGGTCTTTGTGAAGCTCTTGCTAGGAATTATCTTAGTAATGTCGCAAAGGGGAAAGATATCAAATCTCCAATTATGTTCCAAGGAGGAGTAGCAGCAAATATCGGTATGAGAGAAGCTTTTGAAAAATATCTAGAAAAGGAAGTCATTGTTCCTGAAAATTACGCTGTCATGGGAGCTATAGGTTCTGCAATACTAGCTCAAGAAAATGCAGTAAAAAATCCTAAACCGTCTAATTTTCAGAGCTGGGATATATCTGAGATGGATTTCAAAACTACTGGTTTCGAGTGTGATGGATGTTCAAATATCTGTGAGATTGTGGAGATTTTCAGAAATGAAAAATTAATAGCTCGTTGGGGAAGCCGTTGCAGAAAATGGGATTTAATTTGATGATTCTCCAATCAGGATGAGACAATCTAGAAAAAGAAGAATGAAGATTTGCTAATATCGACAGTCTAAACTGTGATTATTTCTTCAACTTGATATACTTCAGAAACAATTTGATTACATTCATCACATGTGAATAAGAGTACGCCCTCAGTGCCTTCAACAGTAACGTGTTGAAGTTTCTTGCATGTTTGACAATACATTATTGAATACTCTGTTAAGTCTGCATGTTTGATTAAATCAAGTATGTTGTTATTTCCCTCTACAATAGTGAATTTTTGTTTTTGAAGTACATACAATATATGAATATTGTTTGTAAAATCATGTAAATACTCTTCCAAAGAACCATCACCTGATGAAAAGAATTTTTTCAAGAGTGGTTGCAGGTCTGAAATTGTATGGTTTTCTTCTTCTTCTTTTGGAAATTCCAGTAAAATTTCGGTGTTATCATTATTATCATGAACTAACTCGTAATGATTCTTTCCTTCACAGTGTTTAGAACTGTCTTCTTCAACACAACAGGACATATGATCTAAAGCGGAAGAAAGATTATGAAATGCTAAAGCTTTTTCCCTGTTTATCATCAATTTGTATATATTCATTTAGACCAAGTGAAACTCAACAATTTCTCTTTTATAGTTATTTATTTAGCGTTTGCTATAAGAAAAATACTCAACTAATACGTATCAAAGTGGAACTATAATTATAACCTTAGAAGTATAATTATGGATGGTTCTTTATACTAATTAACATTTTATTATTGATAAGCAGAATACTTGTTCTCTGAAAGAATTATTTTTTTATAGTAATTCTTTTTCTTGGGAATAGGATGACTAAAACAATTTGTACATATCTGCTAGGTAGTGATCCCGAATTAAGGGAAAAACTAGCTAAGCAGCTTGGAAAGAAAGCAACTCTTTCGGATATCTGTTTGTACTCCTATGATAAAGAATTTTCCTTAGAGATTGTTGATCCAATTAGATACCCTGACAAAGCTTTAGTTTTATTTCAGACTATCTTGATGGCAGATGTACCAATAATCTTGATATCATCGTCAGGAATTGATGTTCATACAGGAGAATTTGGTATCCTTCTTGATGCATTAAAATATCGTAATGGAATTGTTGCAGTTGTTCATGATGGAGATTATATCAGCGTTGAAGAAATCTCGGGAAATTTCCGAAAACTATTCAAGGATATGATCATCAAAGATTATCCTATACTTGATGTGGATCTTACAAAAGGAGAGAGTCTATCTCTACTTAAGGAAACTATCATTCAGCAATATGAACTGAAAACTGAACATCAGTGGGGAGAGGAGAATCAATCAAGAGTTGATGTGGATCACATCTTCCCTGTTACTGGTGTGGGTACAGTTATACTTGGTAGAATGAGGTCAGGAACTATAACCAAAGGTGAAACCCTACATGTTTTTCCCTCAAAAAGAAACACTGTTCTTAGGTCAATACAGATTAATGATGTAAATCACAATACAGCTGTAACTGGTCAAAGAGTTGGTTTAGCGTTAAGAGGATTATTACCAAAGGATGTTGAGAGAGGTTTCATATTATCGAATAGTGTTAGTTGGACTATAACATCTGAACTTGAAGTGAAATTGGAAATAGCACCTTATTCTAAACTTCCAGAAGAAGGAAAGATGAGACATTTGGTTGTAGGTCTTCAAGCTGTACCTGTTACAATTCTATCTTGCGCTCCTGTTAAGGAACAACAAAAAGATACCTTTCTGATTAAACTCAAACTAGATAAGGAGATTGTTATTTACCAGAAGGAACCCGCTTTTCTTGTAGATCTAAATGGTAAACCAAAAACAATAGGATATTGCGCTTTTTAAAATTGAAGGCTTCGAGAAATAAGTTGGTTTAGTCTGATTAGCACAAACTTTTTGTGCAGAGATATTTACCAAACGTATTCATGACAGATCCGAGAATAGAACCAGTTTCTTTAGATATTATCCATCAAGAGGAAGCTGAAGCAGAAGATATGCCTGATATCAAGAAAGAGGAATCTCTAGCGCTCTATTCTCGTTCTATGGCCGTTAGTATTGCTAATGGTTTAGTTAGCCCATTTGTGTCATTTATCGCATTAAAAATGGGTTCTGGTCCAGCAATATTAGGGTGGGTTCAAGCTATAGCTAACTTACTCAGACAATTTCTTGACCCCATTTTTGGTCGAATATCAGATTTGATGAAAAGGAGGATCCCTTTCATAATAATTTCGACAATTACTTGGACAATCCCTTATGCGTTTTTGTATTTTGTAAATGCCCCTGCATTCATAATCTTGATTGCTGCACTTGTTAATATACTAATGAGCTTCGGAAATCCTGCATGGACAGCTTTGCAAAACGAGCTTTTTCCTTCGAAAGTGAGGGGTAAATTGACTGGTAGAGTAACATGGTTCGGTTCTCTAGGAAGTATGCTAGCTACTCTTTTCACTGGTGTAATTCTGACCTTTGCCTTTGGAGAAAATATCGATTATAAGAAATTCATATACATACCCGTTGCCATAGGAGTTATTATCTCAATCATAGCCATTATCCCTTTGTTAAGAATAACAGAACCCCTTCAAAGAGAAGGAGCAATTTTTGATAAAACTACAAGACCATTGAAAGAGAGTCTGCGTGATATATTTAAGAACAAACCATTTGTAAAATTCACTTTACTATATTCAATATTTGGTCTTTTTTGGACATTTTCTTGGCCACTCTTCAGTATTAAACAAGTTAACATTTTAGGAGCTACACCTCTAGAAATTGCTCTTTTAGAAATAGTTTTTGCGCTAACTTCAATGCTTTTCATCTTACTAGGAGCAAAGTTCGCAGATAAGTATGGAAGAACTAAACTTGTTTTTCTTAATCGATTCTGTTTATTTTTATTCCCTCTACTGTATATATTTGCTTCACAAGTTTGGCACCTCTACTTAATCCATTTCTTTGTTTCAAGTCTCTTCAGTTTTGGGTTTGGAGGTGTTAATGCATATATCCTTGACTTAATACCCGTAAAAGACAGTGGTCTCTATTATGGATTTCTGAGCATGGTAACAGGTCTGTTCTATTTCGCGGGAACATTAGCTGGAGGTTATATGGTAGAAATTTTACAGAATTGGTATTCTCAAGAAATCTCTCTCAATATAACCTTAGCATTTGTTTCGGGGATGAGATTCTTACTTAGTTTTATGTTTCTATCATTGAAGGAAGTAAAAGAATTTCCTGCTACTCTGAAATTCAAAAGAAAATTTGGAAATAAATAACAATAAAATAGGTTGTATTGAATGTGTTTTCTATAACACAAAAAGATATTTAATTTGGGAAAGTTAAGCTATATAGTGGTTAGTATGTCCAACATTTTTAATAACTGTATTAAATGCGAATAATTATCACAATAATATATCTATAAGTGCTAAATTTCACTAAACCAGGAGAGATTGTCAGTACAACTGTTTTCTATAGAATCAATGTAGATAATTGGACAGAAGTATCAATGGTTAAAGAGAGCTATAACTATTTCACATACAATTTAGGCTCATCATTCAGTACGAATGACAATGTAACCTTCTACTTCAAAATCAAGACTAAGATAAGCACGCAGTACCTATATTCTGTCTCTTATTCATTCATAGTTGGTTCAGAATACACTGCTGGTGTAACTTCAATAAGCCTTTTATCATCTTTAGGGTTACTGACTCTGGTCACTGTTCTAGTTGAAAAGAAGAAAAGAAAGACCAGAAGATAGGTATGTCTCAAACATGCTAAAGATTGTCGTATGACAGTCTTAGAATTGTCTTGAACTAGTGTTTATAGTTGTTTTTAGTATAAGTGATTCTGAGAAGAGATGAGAGTCTTAGATCTGTTCGAAGGTGCTGAAAAATGATAAAGAATAACCGAAAGAATGGTACTAAAATTGTTTTTGTTTTGTTGATTATTGTAGGTATTTGTACAATGTCTTCATCCACATTTTATGTAAATGCAGAGATAGAAGGATGTATAGCTAATCTAGTCTTGAAAACTACTGGAGGAGGGGTTCGTCCAGATTATGGGTTGTACATTGCACAATATCTACGTTCCCTAGGTATAGAAGTAGAAGTGAAAGTTGATGAATGGTTCCCTTGGCCATATCTCATACCTTACCATGACTATGATCTTGGTATAATGAGTATCTCAGGAGGTGGCTTAACTCCTGACATGAGAGAGTTATACACAGAAGATGGTGACCTAAATGTCTTCTTGTTGGGTACTGACATGCCTTATGGTAACCAAAGTGAGGTCATGCAAGATGTAGGTGTAACAATTACCGATGTTGAGGCTAGAAGGCAGCACTATTATGATTGGCAACAGTTAATGATGGATTATATTGTTCCTATGTTACCTTTGTACTCTCCTAATTCCTATACTGGAACATGGTCAAACACAGAAGGCTATGATGCTAAGTGGGGATTAATAGACAGCCTCCCTTACATGTCTTATGATGGCTATCATGAGGGACAAGTGACTCTAGATGAAATTAACTTAGCTGATGCTAATTGGCGAGAATTGAATCCTTTGTTTACTGATGATACCGGTAGTGAATTTATTTGGGAACTAATATCAGAACAACTGTTACACTTTGGTCCAGATTTTTATCCAATGAACACAGGATTACTACAAGGATGGACAAAAATAGATGATTTTCATTATAAATTTTTAATGAGAGACAATGTCTACTGGAACCCATCTTACAATGTTACTGGTAGAACAGTAAACTCAATTCCCCTCAATGATATTACAGATGAAGAACTTATGGTAGGTTTGAAAAACGGGGGATTTAGTAATGGAACTAACCAAGAGGTGACAGCAAAAGATGCGGTCTTCACTCTTCTGTGTTGGGCTAATCCAGTAATTAGTGAATATACAGGTAACCATGAATGG
>JAAFKJ010000150.1 GCA_021399395.1 Candidatus Heimdallarchaeota archaeon | reverse complement strand
CAGCCAAGAAAGCAACAACTAAGCCAAAGGAAGCAGCCAAGAAAGCAACAACTAAGCCAAAGGAAGCAGCCAAGAAAGCAGAAGCTAAGCCAAAAGAGACAGCCAAGAAAGCAACAACTAAGCCAAAAGAGACAGCCAAGAAAGCAACAACTAAGAAAACAAAGAAAGCTTAATTCTTTTATAATCCCTAACCTTTTCAGAAATAAATTGAAGGTTTTATTATGATTACCTTTCTTTCAGGAGGAACTGGAACTCCAAAACTAATTCAAGGATTTAGGGACATTATACCTGATAATCAAATATCTATAATCGCTAATTCTGCTGATGACATTAGGATTTATGGTTTATACGTCTCGCCTGACATTGACACAATCATCTATTTGTTATGTAATATCTTGGATACTGAAAAATTCTGGGGAATCAAAGGTGACACTTTCCATACATTAGAATTTTTAGGTAACTTAGGATATGAAACTTGGTTTAAAATCGGAGATAAGGACTTTTCCACGCATATTTTTAGAACTGATCAAATCAAAAAAGGGAAAAAATTATCAGAAATTACTGAGAAAATTAGAAGTAATTTAAAAATTAAATCAAGAATATTCCCAAGCTCAGACACTCATATCGAAACTAGAATTATTACAAGTGTGGGAGATGATATTCACTTTCAAGAATTTTGGGTAAAGGGGAGAGGAGAAATTGAAATAGATAAAGTATATATCAAAAATATTAGGGATGCCAAGACACCAAAAATGGCTTTACAGAGTATTGATGATGATCAGTATGTAATAATTGGCCCCAGTAACCCTATAACTAGTATAGGACCTATTATCAATTTAAAGCAAATAAAAAGCAAATTGGTCAAAAACAGACAAAGAGTAATTGCAATTAGTCCTATTATAGGAAATTCACCTATCAGTGGTCCAACTGCTCGCCTTATGAAAACTGAAGGTTATGTAGTTTCACCTGTTGAAATAGCGAAAATGTATCAGGATGTATGTGATACTTTCATCATTGATATATCGGATAAAGAGTTGATAAATCCTATTGAAAGAGAAACGGGATTAACTGTTTTAACTGCTAATATATTGTTCAAAGACACTACTGTTGCTAAAGATCTTGCAACAATGATACTTAATAAAGGAAAATCACTATGATGTTTTATCCTCCAATAATTCAGTCTGCAATGGCAGGAATTGCAAATTCGCAATTCTGCCAAAAGATGTTAGATTTCAATGCAGGTATGGTAACCTTAGGTGGATTATCAATTGATAAAAAAAATAAATTTGCTACACGGTTGTTAGTTGATAAGGGGAGAGAAGAATTTTTACTTCCAGAGAAGAATCCAGAAATTAAAAAATGGTGCAAAGATAATATCCTATTGAAGAAAATAAGAATGGAACAAAAAATCGCTGCAAATGTAAGAATTGTAGAAATTGATAATATGAGTAGGTCTTGGCTAAAGAATCTTGAGCAATATGTAGATTACATAGAGATAAATGCCCATTGCAGACAGAAAGAGATTATAGCTATTGATGGTGGTCAAACTTTATTATTAGATTTAGCTCGCTTGGAAGAACTTTTACAAGAGATTAGCTTCAATTTTCCCTCAATTATATTTGGCATCAAAATCCGAGGACATGTTGTTGAAAATGTAAATGTATTAATTAAAACCTTAGAGAGATCCAGATGTGAATATATCCATATTGATGCAATGATTCCGGAAAAAGACGAAGCTAATCTAGAGTTAATTAAGGAGTTTGTACAAGCAACAGATATTCCCATAATTGCCAATAATTCTATAAGAACAATAGAGGGCATACAACAGACTTTATCAAAGGGAGCAAAAGCTATTTCCATAGCTAGACCACTCATAAATAACCCTTCGTTTATGGAGAATATAATATCAAAATATTTTAAGGGATAGAAATGGCAAAAGCAATAATCATCCCATATAGAGGAACAGTTTCAGATAAAAGTAGACTCCGTTCCGATTTGAATTTAACAATTCTAGAACAACTTCTAAGTAATATAACACAAAATGTAATATATGAAGCTTTGAAGGTAAAAGGAATTGATAAAGTATATGTCTTAACTCAGAAATCAGAATTGGAATTTTATGGGAATTTTGAGATACTGATAGACAGAGTGGGAGATTTAAACGGTTCCATTTTGACAGCTCTTAGAGAGATTGATGAAGAAACAATTGTTATTACAATGGCTGATTTACCACTAATCACCTCAACCCATATAGAAAATATTCTTGAGAATCATATTAAAACATCAGATGTTGTATTAGCTCCTACAGAGGATAAAGGTACCAGTTTAGTTTGTTTTAGTAAGACACACAGCTTCCCAGGATTATTTGGTAAGAACTCATCGCTTAGATTTAAAGAATTTTTTGAGAATAATTCAATTGGAATAGCCTTACTGACATATAATGAAGCTTACAGAGACATAGACACATTTAAAGATTTAATCAAAATAGCTAACAATGAATTATTACCGAATGACCTTCATTCAATATTTAAGGAATGTGTAGAATTTGAAAGAGAAAATTAAAAGAATTCAAAGTGTTCTGAAAAATCATGGGGTAGATGGATGGATTGTTTTCTGTCACCATTCCTATGATATTCACCAACGTTATTTACTAGAAAGGTGGTTTTCTAGCCCAACGCTGACTCTTATACCTCAAACAGGAAAACCAACTGTAATTACATCGGGTATGGAAGCTATGATGGTTGATGATTCAAACTATGAAGTAGTTCCATATAAAAAAGGAGATGAGCTAAAAGATTCAATTAAAACATTACTAAACAGTTTTTCACCAGCTTCTAAAATGGCAATAAATATCGTAGAAGAAGATGAAGTCTTCTCTAATTTCAGTTATGATATTCTAACAAGTGGAACTCATAAAGCATTAACTAAAATTAATCCTCAATTAAACTATATCTCCGCTAAAGACCTTATTTTCGATATCAGAGCAGTTAAAACAAAAAAAGAGATAGAAAATCATAGAATTTCAGCTCAATTAGCTGAAGAGTTGATGGAAGAGATTGTTGAACCTCAAATCAAACCTGGTGTCACAGAAAAAGAAATAGCAGCTTTGATTGAGTATGAAGCAAACAGACGAGGAGGTATAGCTTTTGAAGCAATTGTAGCTTCGGGAGCTCATGCTGCCATACCCCACCACAAAGCAGGTCAAAAGAAAATTGAATCACAACAAGTTCTACTAATTGACTATGGAGTTGCTTACGAAGGATCCAATTCAGACATCACACACACATATTGGATAGGTAATAATCCTCCTGAAAATGTTCTGCATGTTTACGAAGCTGTTGATCAGGCAAAAGAAGCGGCATATTCAAAAATCAGAGCAGGAGTTCAAGCAGAAGAGGTTGAGCAAGCAGTCAGAGACAAATTTGTCGAATATGGATATGATCCTGAGAAATTTTATATTCATTCAACCGGTCATCCTATTGGAATAGAAACCCACGATATAGGTATTGGTATACGAAAAGGTACTCCTGATAACCCTAGCAGAGCTCTTTTAGAAAATTCGGTTATAACAGTAGAACCTGGTCTGTATTTTCCAGATGAATTTGGTATTCGTCTTGAAGACGATTGTGTTGTTACAAAAGAAGGATCTGTTAGACTTTCTAACACTCCAAAAGAAATGAAATGCCTTTGAATAGATTATATGTTTCATTTCAAACTTTTTTTCCACATATTATGCATGCTCTGGAATGTCTGGGAACTTCTGAACCACAAGTTTTACAGTATATTTTTTCTATAAGTTTTTCTTCATCTTTTTTAACAATAACAGCATCTTTAATCTCATGTATTTCCTTTTTCGAATACTGCCATAGAGTTGGTGTTAAAATCCCACCTAGAAAAGCAGCTAGAACTGGAACACAGAAGAAGATTATCCCCTCAACTATACTAAGAATGAGAGTTAATGCATAGTTAGGTAGAACCTCATACAAACCAATTCCTAAAACACCATAGATTGTAAGAATAACAAGAAAAACTAGACCAATAAATCCTGCTAGAAAGATACCGTCTTTTTTGAATGCGAAAAATCCTACTACAAATCCACTAGCAACCAATAGAACAACAAACCCAATAATTTGTTCCCATTGACTTATAGAGTTAATAGCTCCCACGATGAAAAAGGCAAAGTAAGCTAAACCTGCGCCTATCAATGATCCGCCTAAGTCAAACAGGATTCTAAGTAAGAGAGTTTTTCTTTTCACTTGTAAATATTAGTCTTATTTCCTTTTAATGATTACTAATGTTTTTTGAGAAAAATAGTTCATTCAATTGCTATTTCATAATTCCACTTATCAATAAATTCCTGCCACTTAGAATAGATTAGTTGCTTATTTTCATGGGAGATATCATAATAATCAACTTCATATTCTTTAAGTGACAAAATGTATTGCTCCATATTCTCTTTTACTAAATCATAATCTCCAAAAGATAAATGGTCATAAATTCTATTCAACTGTTGAGATGGACAATCAATTAGATCCTCATATTTTATTTCAATGATATTAGTAGGTGGAATTTTGTGCAATTCTTTGTATAATTCTTGGTACATAGCAGAATAAATTCGAAAAATGAAGTTTTCCAAGTTAAAATCAGGTTTTTGGAACCAAAATAATTTGGTATTAGTTTGATAAAGCTTGATCATCGAATAGAACACATTGTATGGATTTCTATAGATGTGGATGAATTTAGAATTAGGAAAGATATCTAGAAGCAGACTAATTCGAAAAATATCTAATGGATTTTTCAATAATAATTGCTTTCCTTTCTCTTTGAATGTTAATTTTCTTAGTAGATTGCTAAATGCTTGTTTCCATTCAGAAAGTTCTGTTTCAGGAGCATGCTGAAATGATGCATATTTCAGATATTCCTCTTCTTTATTCAAGAAAAACAAAGAAGTTAAAGGGGAATGTAAGCATAAGTTAGTTAAAGCAAATTCATGTTCCTGTGGTGTATCAGGTCCCATTTTCATTGCATCCATAGGTCTGGTCTTTGGAATAAGTGGCTTCATTAAGAAGCGAATTAATTTGTAGTTTCCTAACATTAAATGTGGGAAAGTAGCTTCTACAAGATTCAGATATCCAAATTGGTTGTCATTTAGAAGTAAATTCTGTAAATGCGTTGTACCTGTTCTCCAATGACCTATAATAAAAATTGGATCTTTTTTAATTTCAATGTTTTTTGCTTGTTTTCTAAACTTGAGAAGTTCATATAGTGTAAGTGGAGTGAATAAAGTTATGACAACTGAAATCAGAAAAATCCTAGGTAAGTAACGTAAACTAATATTGAATCTATTTTTCATGAGAAGTTTCAACCACAGTTTCAAATTAGTTCCCATGATAAACATATTCTAGCTCATTCCACAGTTTCTCTATTCATGAAATAAATATGTTTTAAATAAACTTTTAACTAGGACATTCCTCCAATTTCTCTCTTTCAATAATTGTTAATCTGTCATTCGTAATACCAGCGTGTGATGTCAATAATATTTCTGTTTAAGTTAACTACGGAATATGATTCACAAGGTGAAATGAGTGTCATGGAGATTATGGCTGAAAACAAAGCCAAAATCAATAAATTTAGGGTTTTATGGTGAAGTTAACGCTGGAAAGACAACACTTGCTAATAAAATGGGTAAGGATTGGGCTGACCAAGAAGTGGGAATTGTAAGTGAGATTCCACATGAAACAAGAACAATTCAAAAGCTTGAGAAAGTGAACTTTTCTTCAAATGGTACAAAACTTGACCTTACATTGATAGATATGCCAGGAATTGCTTCTTCAGTTAATCCAAAAGAATTTATGAAACACGGATTATCTGCAGGAGAAGCAATGCAAAGAGCCAAAGAAGCAACAAGAGGAATTGTGGAAGCAATTAAATTCTTAGAAAATGTAGATGTTGCTTTAGTAGTGATTGATGCAGCTAAATCGCCTTTTGATCAAGTCAATTTTACCATTATTGGAAATTTGGAACATCAAAAGAAACCATTCATACTTGTACCTAACAAGATTGATTTGATAGATGCAGATATTAGAGTAGTTAAAGATGCTTTTCAAGAATATACAGTGGTTCCTGTATCAGCTACACAAGGTGATGGTATAGAAACACTCTACGATACAATCGCCAAGATGGCGAGGAAGGTAAGGTGACAGAATTGAAGTATAGAGTAGATTTCATACCATATTCAGAAACAAATGATCTATCTTCTGAAGAAAAAGTGAGTTATATATTATCAAAAGTTGTTAGGAACACAATACTTGTTCTTGAAGATGGACTTTCACATGAAGAAGAACTGACCTTAATTGAAAAAACAATGACTAAGATTGACTATGATAGGTTCGTTGGCATCAAATTGTTCTCAATTGAAGGTGGAGATGACTTCAAATGGGCTAAGTTATTTGCAAGAAGTAACAAATCTAAAGGATTTACAATTGTAGCTCCAAACGAAGCTGTCTCAGTTATAAAAGATAAAAGAGGAATTTTATCTATAAGAATAGCAGGATAAAATCTTCTTACTTTGCTCTTAAGACTGACATTAGACGTTCAAAAGAGTCCTCAATTGCCCCATCAGTCGAGACTACTGTAACGTTTTCTTCACCATAAAGGTGAAGCATGTCAGTCAAAATAATCTCCATAATCTCTGCTTCAACGTTCTCATCGATCTTCGGTTCGGCATAATCTCGTACCACCAGTCTCTGTCGTAAGTTAAGAACCGAACATCTGAGAACAATGCAGTGCGATACATAAGCGGGAGGGAGTCGCGCTACATGGCCTTCAATAATTAAAGGCAAATCTGCTGAATGATTTTTTATTTTCTGAATTAAATAATCGTTAAGTTTGCTATCGTCTACAACATAGCTTTTCATATTTTCATCAAAGAAGTCATAAAGTTCTTCTTCTTTTACTACTTTTCCCACTTCTAAAACTGAATAACCTTCCTTTTCAAGTAATTTGGTTAGCGTTGTTTTACCTGTCCCTGGAGTTCCAGTTATAATTGTAGCTCTGCACATCAAAATCAACAATTGATAGAAGAATAAAAGCATTTAGACTCAGATAGCAACAAATTCATATTTTTCCAAATTTTCTGAAATATCAGAATCTTTATAAATTCCTATGTTAATTTTTTTCTGAGGCCAATGAATCAAGAGAAAGATGTAGGATGCTGCCATGTTGAAGGTATCGTAAATGTAGATAGTCGAGGTCAAATAGTGCTCCCAAAGAGTTTACGTGACAGTATGGGACTTAGTCAAGGTGACAGGTTAGTTGTAATAGCAATGAAGGACAAGGGAGTTATAACTAGTATCTCTCTAATGAAAGCTGATGCAGTAGATAACATGGTAAAAGTAGTTCTTAAGCCTACAATGGAAGAAATATTGAAAGATTGAAATCTAGAAAGGTGTAAAAAATTGGAAAAAAGTGAAGTAAGAAAAACTGTTAGAAGAGAATACGGAAAAATAGCAAAGAAAAATACATCTTGTTGTGGTGATACTAAATCTGGTTCTGAAAATATTAGTAAAGCAATAGGATATACAAAAGATGAATTAGATAGTATTCCAACCGAATCAATTCTGGGTCTTGGATGTGGGAATCCAACTGCAATTGCATCATTAAAAGAAGGAGAAACAGTTGTTGACTTAGGATCAGGTGGAGGATTAGATGTGTTCTTATCGTCAACCAAAATTGGTTCTTCTGGTAGAGTTATAGGAGTAGATATGACACCAAATATGATTGATTTGGCCAGAAATAATGCAGAGAAAAATAACATAACAAATGTTGAGTTCAGATTAGGTGAAATAGAAAATTTACCAGTAGCTAATAATCATGCAGATGTAATTATTTCTAATTGTGTAATAAACTTGTCACCAGAAAAACAACGTGTATTTGATGAAGCATATAGAGTGCTAAAACCAGGAGGAAGATTGTCAATCTCAGATATTGTTCTTCTTAAACCGCTTCCAGAATCAGTCAGAAGCAACAAAAAACTTCTTGCTGCATGTGTAGCCGGAGCAGAATTGAAGGATGTTTATTTGGGTATGATTGAGAAAGCAGGTTTCAAGGACATTCAAGTTTTAGAAAAAAAAGGCAATATTGAACCAGAAATAGCAGTTGAAAAAGGAGAAGGAAAATCGGATCTCAAAATTATTCTTGATGGGGTAGAGGTTGACATAGACGATCTTGATGAAGATAAAGAGAATCTTATGGCGCTTGGAACCTCAGTTCAAAGTATCACAGTTACTGCTTTTAAGTAAGAAAGAAAAAGAGAGTAGTGTTTTACTTTCTCCTTCATTTCAATATCTCTTCAGACATCTTTTTTTTACCACCTAAAGCTTTCCATATTTTCATTTTCTTTGCTTCACCTGACTTTATCTTTCGGAAATTATCTCGTTGTCGGCTCAGCATTATTAAAGATATACTCAATAATAGAATCCCGATGGCAAGATTACTTTTTGCCCAAGGCATCAACATTGCTTCTGGTAAAAATAATGCACTGACTCCACATAGAGCAGTAACAACAATGTATGCTATAGATGAATAACCTACAATTGTAATTACAATTGGCCAAAGAACAATCCAAAATACAATTATTATGGGATTTGCTACAAGCATTGATGCTAATACTACAGTGATTCCTTTTCCCCCACTGGACAGCAGGTAAAGTGGCCAATTATGTCCTAGAATTGCACCAAGTCCAGCGATAGTTAGACAAAAACTAAGGTGTGTATCAAAAGGGAAGAAATTCGCAAGTACCGAAGTATACTCTGGGTGATATTGGAAATATAATATTTCTGAAACAATAAATGGAACTGCTACGGCTACAACAGAGCGAGAAACATCTAATAAACCTGCTACCCACATCCATTTTTTGGACTGAGTTGCTCGATAAACATTCCTTCCCCCAACATTTCCTGACCCTTCTTCTCTCAAATTCTTACCGGTTACAAGTTTTGTCACAATCCAACTAAAGGGGATAGATCCAACAACATAAGAACTAAGAAAAACTATCACATAAACCACTGCTAAGTGCATATTTTAGAAATTGTAGCAAACTTCAATATAAGACTTTTCTGCAGAAATTTCAGAAGCAATTAGATTTTTATACAAAGAATTTTCACCTAAAACAATGAATGATGAAATCCCTTCCCATATATTCAGAGCTTATGATATTCGAGGTCTGTACAATGAAGATTTAACTTCAACCATTATGTATCAAATTGGACTAGCTTTTGGGACCTATGTTAGTCAGAAACTAAAAGGGAAAGCTGTTGCAGTTGGAAATGAAATCAGACAATCAAGTTATCCTCTTGCTTATTCTTTCATTTCCGGAGTTCTTTCAACTGGTGTTGATATAACATATGTTGGAACAACGGCATTTGGTCAAACCCTTTATGCTGGTTGGAAGCTTGACAAAAAAGCTACAGCATTCATTACGGCAAGTCATTTACCTCCAGAATGGAATGGAATTAAGTTCTATCATTCAGATGGAGTAGGATTCTCTGAAGAAGAGATACTGAAGATTCGTGACATTGCTATAAGTAAGGATTACAACATTGTTTCTTGGAATAAACTGGGGAATTTGGAAATCAAAGACATATCAAGTGAATATGAAACATTCTTCAAAGATAGATTCAATTTCACTGAGAAATTAAGAATTGCTCTTGACTGTGGTGGTGGAAGCACAACATTGTCTGCGCCTAATTTGTTCAGTTTATTGGGCATTGAAGTTGTTCCCATTTTCTGTGAAACCGACCCAACTTTTTCAGGAAGACCTTCAGACCCCAAACCGAAAAACCTTGAAAAACTTGTGAAAATGGTTCAGAAGAAAGAATGTGATTTTGGAGTAGCTTTTGATGGAGATGGCGATAGAGCAGTAATTGTAGATGATACAGGTAATATTCTTTCAGCTGATCAAACAGGAATTATAATCGGAAAATTTGGTTTAGCAGAACACAAAGGTATCATAATAGCAAATGTTGAATGCTCTAAAGCTGTTGCTGAACAACTTGAACCTTTAGGGTTTGAAGTTAAACAGATACCTGTTGGTCATACTTTTCTAACTATTGAAGCCAAGAAAGAAAAAGCGCTTTTGGGTGTAGAATCAAGTGGGCATATAATCATACCAGAGTATTTTCTATTTGATGATGCGGTTGTTACTCCACTAAAAATCGCAGAAATACTTAATAGAGAAAAACAAAAACTGTCAACTTTAGTGGGAAAAATCCCAATCTATCCACTAAAAAAGACTGAAATAGAATGTGATGACCAAATTAAATTTACAGCTGTAGAGAATCTTAAGCAAAACCTCTCCTTAAAATATGAAGAAATAAACACATTAGATGGTGTTAGAGTCAATCTAAAAGATGGATGGGTTCTAATAAGAGCATCAAACACTTCCCCAATAATCAGAATGACAATAGAAGCGGATAGTCAAGAGGTCATAGAAAAACTAGCACTTGAATTTGGGGATAGAATCAAAAATGAAATCGCAAAAATTCAATAAATAGGTAAGAAAATGACTACTACTAAATCAGAATTTTATTGTCCCTATTCTGAAAACTGCTATGACTGCTGTTTAGAGACAGAAATGCCGTTATCAGAGAAGGATATCACAAGAATTTCTGGTTTAGGATTTAAAATTGATGAATTTCTAGAAGAACAAGATGGATTCATGGTTTTAAGAAATATTGAAAACAAATGTTTTTTCCTTAAGAATGGTCTTTGTAGTATCTACGAAAACAGACCTGAAGGATGCACATACTATCCCCTAATATATGACCTAGAAATGGATGAATTCGTTATTGATGACCTCTGTCCTCATGTACAAGATTTTGATCCAAATATCTATCAACCACTTCATGAACCAATTAGATACTTCATTTACATGCTTCTAAGTGAAAAAGAAATTAGACGAAGAAAAACAGAAGAAGAAGAAAAGAAAAGGATTGAGGACGAAAATTAATTAAATCGTGGAATTTGCCTAAAGAGTTGTAAAATAACAAAAAAAAGAAAGAGGAAAAAATCTAAAGATCTTCAATCTTAAACCAGAGATCAATAAGGTCTTTCGACCCACCAACGAACCCAGCTCTTTGATGAAGATAATGTAATGATGTCAATTTATTTACATCAAGAGGTCTTATCAGTTCGCGTTTAATCTCATGTCCATCAGCTGTGATATAAAACCCATCACCATTTACTTTTGATAAGATATACAAATAAGGAATAATTTCATAGCAAAATCGCAATTTTGGTGTAAAATATCCAAAAACACCGGTTTTCTCGAAAACATTATTCATATCTTGAACCATGCACCCACCATATCGGTTTTTTCCTTTAATATCTAAAGCATCCACGAAAAGTTTCTCCTTTGCAGAATGATCATTATATTTACCACCTAAACCAAACACAGGATTCTTACTAGGACTAATGTCCAAGTTATCTCGCACCACTCGAAAAGATTCTTCATCATGAACAAACTGTATGAAACCCACGTCTGTAGCAAGATCAAAGCGTAAATATAATGTATAACTAACTGTTAATGCAGCAACAGTGTAGCCTTTTTGATCAATAATATTAACGATAGCTCCTGGACTTCTACTTCTAACAATGGAAGAACCATCAATGAAATCACCTAAGATAATATATTCACCAGTTCCTGTCATTATGTTGTCTTCATCAGTTTCTTCACCCAACAATAAACTGTAGAGATTGTTCGGCATCCTTTGTAAGAATAGTTCTTGGGTCGCGATATCTAGGCTTAACTGTTCATCACCTGAGAGATTAAGCGTCCCGGAATAATCATTTTCTCCAAGCAAAAAGGTTAGAATTTGTTTGGGAACATCTAAACTTATCTCAATCAATGATTTGATTATTTCTCTAAGAGATTCAGGTTGCACCTCATCAATATAGGATTCTATAGTATGAAATTTATTGACATCCATTTTCTCAATTCCTAATATTTTTCCAATAATTGGTTTTCAGACATATATTTGTAACAAAACACAGCTGTGTTGTTCATTTTCAAAGCTTCTATGAACGCATTCATGTCTTTCTCAGCTTTATCTATGATTGCTTCTTTAGCTTCTGCACTTATATTCTCTACTTCATCAAAAAATTCTTTCCATGCGTATTTAGAACTTTTGGCATAAGTTGTTGCTTCTTCAACATCTGGTTTCCCATATTTATCTAAAACCCATTTCCTCATTTTTGCATATAGATCAGGTTCATGTTCAGCGAGAATTTTCTGAACCAACCTCTGCCAGAAAGTTCCGATATTTCCTTTAACGATGCTTCCATGTGGAAAGGTTGAAGCTATAACTTCTACAGGAGTTCCGGTAATCCCATGTTGAGCTATCTTGGTTGAGAAACCTTGCTGTTTTAAAGATTTTACAATTTCAACAGTTCTTTGAACATTGATTCCTAGTTGTGGAACAACTTCACCTTTAGCATTTACACTTACACCATGAGTTGAACCATTGGCAATTGCCAAATAGTCAATGTAAACTCCTTTTTCAGCTAGAGCTTTAACATAATATGTAGCTTCCTCAACAGAGGTATACTCGGTAATACCTATCTCTCCAACTTCTCCTTCAAGACCATATTCTTTTTGACCCATCTTTTCCTTCAGAAAATCAAACAGAATCAGCCCCTTTGAGATAATGTTTTTGAGTTGTCCAGCTACATCATTAGCTTCTCTATCAAATAGGAAAGAAGTATCTATAGCATATCCAGTAAAACCACTTTCTACTCGTGCTTCGATTTCTTTCATTACGTTTGACATTTCTTCTTCTGTTCCCTTCTTTACAGTAAGGTGATCTGCATGAAGAGAATAAGCAAACCATTTTTCTTTTTCAGCAGCGGTTCTACATCTGTCAGCAAACTTTTGTGGTGTATAGCCTGTATATCCACCGCTGAGAGACATTTCACTTAATGCGAGTTCGAATATTACAACTGAAAGAGTTTTCTTTGCAGCTCTTAGAATCCCTCTGATAACTTCTTCTGTTGCCCTGGGATTTATTGCTGCAATAATTGTATTAACCTCCTTGACACCTTCTGAAATGAAATTCATAGGGAGAGGAGTCTTAGGATTTTCAAAGTATGATATGACTTCATTATCTGAAACCATGTTTTAACACCGATTGAAAAATAACTATTCAGCATTAAGAGTTTTTTCTTCCGACTGTAAGTCAAAAAAATTGAAAATCCACAT
>JAAFKJ010000149.1 GCA_021399395.1 Candidatus Heimdallarchaeota archaeon | reverse complement strand
TCGGACTCTCTAACAGTTTCCTCAAAAGCTCTTAGATAAATCTCATGAAGAGTTCGTTCGTCAATTTCTGCATTTACAATATATCTATTAGTTTCCTGGTTATTTGCGACATAATGTTTTGGACAAGCTGCTATTCGCTGACTTTGTATTCCATTTACAAAAGGAATCGCAATCTCTTTAGTTAAGTGTGGATCTTCACTATAATATTCATAGCTTCGACCATTGAAAGGAGTTCTACCAATATTTATGCCTGGACCAAGAACACATAAACGATTAATTGCTCGTGCTTCTTTAGCTATTGCCTTACCACATTCATAAGCTAATTCTCTATCCCATGAAGCAGCTAGATTAACTCCAGCTGGAAACTTGGTGTTTTTTCTTAGAAAACTTGAATGTTGAGAGATACCTAAAGGACCATCAGTCATCTTAAACGTCTTGATTCCCAATCTGCGAATTGTGTTGGTTTGGAAACGGAAATAACCAACCATAAGTTTGAATTTTTCATCTAGTGTCAATTCTTCTAATAAAGAATCTACTTTCTGCTCTATATCTTCTTTGGAAATCACAGTTTTTCCTTAATCTGAGAAATAATAAATGTTATGTAGAAAAGAGGAAGAGAGTCTATTTACAACTATTTTTAAGTATCTTTGCCATTATAGATTAGAAGTTGATAATTATGTCTAAAGGAGCAACTGTTCCAGTAATTGAATTTTGCAATGTTTCTAAGAATTATGGAGCAATTGAAGCGCTGAAAGATGCTTCATTTGAAATAAACAAAGGTGAAATATTCGGGTATATTGGCCCAAATGGGGCTGGCAAGACTACTTCTCTAAAGATTCTTGTAGGGTTAATTAGTAATCACAGAGGTGAAATAAGAATCAATGGTCTACTGCCTTCTGAAAATCCTAACATAAACAGAATAATTGGTTATTTACCTCAAGATGTAGGTTTTCAAGAGTGGAGAACTGTTACTCATGCTCTCTCAACATTTGGTAGACTTTCTGGGATGACTAAAGCAGACTTATCAGAGCGTATTCCAGAAGTACTAGCGAATGTAGGACTAGTGGATGCTGAAAAAAGAAAAATCAAACATCTTTCAGGAGGTATGAAGCAGAAGCTTAAACTAGCTCAAGCATTACTGCATAATCCACCAATATTGATACTTGATGAGCCTCTTAGTGGGTTAGATCCTACAAGTAGATGGCAACTGAAAAAAACTATCAAGGCATTATCTACTAGTACTAACGTTACTATTCTCTTTTCCTCTCATATTTTAGATGATGTGGAAGATATTGCTACTTCTATAGGGATTATAAACCAAGGAAAACTAGCGAAAGTTGGAAAACCTCATGACCTCCAAAAAGAACTTATGGGTGGAGATGGTGTAGAGGTTACTAGTCCAAATATCAGTAAGAAACTCAAACTAATTGAGAATCTGCCACTAGTAGATACAGTTGAGTTAGATAAAGAAAATGATACTAAGGTTACAATTATGTTTGTTTCAAGTGTAAATCTAGACAAGGGTTTAATCCAACTAATGAATCTTCTTGTGACTGAACAAATAATTATTCATAATTTCAATTATCTAAAACCATCTTTAGAAACGGTGTATCTAAAATATGTTATGGGGGATGTTTCAGAATGAGTGGGAACTTCCAAAATAGTATGAAAAGTCTCTTTTTGTTACTCTGGGATGAGTTCAAAGGGTATGCTAAATCAAAAACAATTATAGCACTGTGGATTGGCATGCCTCTAGTTGTCATCATCATACACCTCCTATCTACTAATCAAGGTGACTTCCCAATAACTATATTTTCTGGATTTCTTATAATGAACATAGGTGGGCTGCTTGCAGCTGTAATTCTGAGCAGTACTATGACTAATGAGATTACAAAGAATGTATACGCCATGTTCTTGATAAGACCGGTAAAAAGATGGCATTTAATTATCTCCAAGTATCTAGCTTTTATGTTTGCTTTGACAATCGCTTCATTTCTAAGTTTTGCAGTGGGGATCATTATGGATTTAATTAAATTCTCTGATGAAATTTCGAGTTTGCCAGAGTTCTTTAATCAAATTATGAAAATGTCATTCGAAAATCTTCTAATTTCTCTGGCTGCAATGTCAATAGCATGCGCTGCTGGTTTACTAATAGGTATGTTAGTAAAATCTGTCGCAATGTCTGTTATTCTATCAATTTATCTTGGTCAACAGATGTCACAATTAGCAGTTTTACCTGGATTCTTTCTTGAAAATATAGACCCATTATACTTCTCCTTAGGTATTGGATTTGCAGCAACTGTTGTAATCTTAGCTTTGGGTATATTTATTTTTCAGCGGAAACAATTCTAATTTTTTTATCTTTCTTTCTTTCTTCCTTTTTTTCCTGTAATGCTAATAGAAAACTTATATAGGCCTAAATTTCATATCCATGTGGATTTAATGACAAAAAGATGCACCAATTGTGGAATAGATCGCACAAGTCTCTATTGGACTTTTAAGAACAGTGCTTTTTGCTCTTATAGATGTTATGCCGTTCACTCTGCTAAACTTTTATTGTTACTATCCTCTGTTTTTGCGTTTATATTTATTGCATCTATGGTTGGAATGTCATTCTCCCCAGAACTTGATCCATTATTATTTATACCCTTTCTAGTTGCTCTAGCTCTTGGTCCTGTTCCTGGATATATCACTTCATTTTTGGGTTTTATATATAGAAGACAAGATAAGAAAAATCCTCCACCAAGGTATGAATCTTCAGAAGATGAAACCTCATTGAGTGATGATGTTTCAATTTGTTCACTTTGCAGCAAACCAATTAATCTTGAGGAAAAACACTCTGTAATTGAACCTTGTGGTCATCTGTTTCATAGAGACCATCTAGCAAAGTGGATCTCTGAAAATGATAATTGCCCTGAATGTAAGAAACCTATAGACAAAGTAAAACTTGTTTAATAACTTGTTTTCAGTTCTATTATTAAAAGAAAAAGAAAAGTGGTTGAAGTAATTTACTCTAATTCAAGTAAATAATCAACGCTTCTAAAGATCATTGCAAATATTGATAATCCACCAAATGCTACAGCTACCCAGAATAGAATTGTGTCTAGTAAAGGTACTCCTAGATAGGTAAATCCATAATAGGCACCGAAGAAGACTGCAGCTACAATTACGAAAGTAAATAGTATTCCCCAAGCAACTAAGAATGCTTTAAAGAATCCTACTGGCTTACCAATTCTATCGTTTCTTGAAGCTGTAAATATAAATGCAGCTGCGAAACTTACCAAAGCCATTAGAACTGCTACTGCCATAATATAGTATCCCCAGTGAAGGGTAGCAATTGCAGTTATTGGATCAGCAAGAATTGCTTGAAGCTGTAAGTTGAAAGCTGTCACATCAAAACCGTGTGCTAACCAAAAGCCTAGAAAGGCTACTCCAGCTGGAATTATCAGATATGCGATGAGCATAACAATCATGATGAATGTTTGTTTGTATGCGTCAAATATATTGGCAAAAAAGCCATCTTTGTTAACAGACATATTGTCACCGATTTATCTTTTTGTAGTTTCCTATATATAAATTCAGTGACTATTACTTTAGTTTGTAAATGCTTTTTCAATAAAATGGAAAGTAATTTACATATTTTCACCCTATAATTAAAAAACTCTACTATGAATTTGTTGTATGGACGAATCCATTGAACAGGTTGATGTCATCATAGTTGGTTCAGGTGGAGGGGGAATGACAGCTGCATTAGTTGCTAAACGAGCAGGTTTAGATGTAATCATTCTTGAAAAATCTGGCTATTATGGTGGTTCTACAGCTTTATCAGGTGGAGGAATTTGGGTTCCTAATAACCATTTACTTCGTAAAGCAAGAATAGATGATTCTAGTGTGAAAGCAAGGTTATATCTTGATAGTGTTGTTGGAGATGTCGTTGCTTCTGAGAACAAAGATGCTTACATCGAATACTCCCCTAAAATGATTGTATGGTTAGAAACATATGCTGGTTTAAAATTCATTAGTGTCCCATGGTATTCCGATTACCACCCAGATCAACCTGGTGGTTTAGCTGAAGGTAGATCCTTGGAAGTCAAACCATTTAATGGAAGAAGGTTGAGAAAAGAGTTGAAATATCTTAATCCTTCTGCTTTTGATGTTCCTTTGAATATGGCTTTTACAATCTCAGAATATCACGATTTAGGGATGATGATGTCTACTTGGCGAGGGAAGATGACTGCTTTGAAAGTGGGTTTCAAAACAATCCTGAATCTTATTCTTAGAAGAAAGCCATTAACTATGGGTCAAGGATTGATAGGACGATTACGAAATAGTTTAATCGAAGCCGATATCCCATTATTGTTGAATACACCAGTAATTGATTTGATAAAAGAAAGAGGACGAATTACGGGCGTTATTGTTGCAGAAGATGATAAGAAGGTTAAGATAAAAGCTAAGAAAGGAGTTATCCTAGCAGCAGGTGGTTTTGCTCATAATCTCTCAATGCGTCAAGAATATCACCCTTCACCAGTAACAATCAACTGGACAGTCGCACACAAAGATAACACTGGAGACGCTATCTTGGCAGGAATGAAATTAGGCGCAGCTGTTGATTTAATGGACGATGCTTGGTGGGGACCTACTTCTATAGACCCCGAAGGCAATCCCTTCTTCCATGCAGGAGAGAGAGGTTATCCTGGATCTATAATGGTAAATGCGAAAGGGAAGAGGTTTACTAATGAATCTGCAAGTTATGTTGTTGTAGTTCATGAGATGTTTGACAAGCATAAGATCGATGATCAACATATACCTTGTTACTTCATTTTTGATCAAAGATTCAAGAATCATTATCTCTTTGGAACAACATTTCCTGGACAGAATTTTCCACGAGCCTTCTATGAATTTGAGTATGTTTTAAAAGCAGATACAATTTCTGAACTAGCTTATCGAATAAATGTTGATAGACCCAATTTAGAGGATACGATTGAACGTTTCAATGAATTCGCTAGAACAGGTAAAGACTTAGATTTTGGAAGAGGAGAAAATGCTTATGATAATTATTATGGAGATCCAAAAGTAAACCCAAATAACAATCTAGCTCCTATTGAGACTCCACCATTTTATGCAGTTGAGATGGTTCCTGGTGATTTAGGAACTAAGGGTGGTTTACTAACAAACGAATATGCTCAAGTGTTGAAAGAGGATGGTTCGATTATCAAAGGTTTATATGCTATAGGTAATTCCTCCGCTTCAGTTATGGGTAATAGTTATCCTGGTCCAGGTGGAACAATAGGACCTTCAATGACTTTTGGTTACCTAGCAGCTAAACACATTGCATTGGATATATATAAGACCCGTTCTAAGAAACAGAAAAGTTTTGTATGATATTATCTTTGTATTGTTTATGCAAGAGGTACTGAATTGGGAAAATCCATCATTTATCGGTGAAAACAAAGAAAAAGGTCATACTGTTTCTCTTTCTTATCTCGATATAGGGTCAGCTGTTTCTAAGAAAAAGACGCCTTATTTTCAAAGCTTAAACGGTAAATGGCGGTTCAAATGGGTAGCTAAACCAATTGAGAAACCTGAAGGATTTCACGAGAATA
>JAAFKJ010000148.1 GCA_021399395.1 Candidatus Heimdallarchaeota archaeon | reverse complement strand
CGAAAGACTTTTTATTTCCTCCTAGTATCGAAATCCAAGTGTATATTACCTTTTCTGGTGAAAAGAAATGTCAAATAAAGAGAAGATTAAGATTATTATTGATGGTAAAGAAGTTGAAGGTTATTCTAACGAAACCTATCTTACCATTGCAACAAGAAATGGATTTGAGATACCTACTGTCTGTCATCATCCCGAAATAGAACCTGCAGGGAAATGCAGGGTTTGTGTTGTCGAACAAGAGATTGATGGCACATCAAAAGTTGTTGCTTCATGTAAGGAACTCGCTAAACCTAACGCTATTATTAGAACTGATTCAGAGAGGATCGTCAAAACAAGAACTGCTTTAATCAAAAAAATGGCCAAATCACATTCAGATGATTGCTCAGTTTGTGGAACAGGACAAAGCTGTAAGATTAAAGTTCTAGAAGAGAAATATCTAGCTGAAGAAGAGCCCATTGAGAAAGAAGCTGTTGAAGTTTATTATAGAGAGAATAATGAATTCTTCTCCTTTGATTCCAGTGTTTGTGTTAAATGTGGTTTGTGTGTAAGAGTAACCCAAGAACTTCAAGTTTGTAAGGTTCTAAACATGGAAAGAGGTAAATTTGATGGCTTTCCATTTCCTAATGACGAAGTCAGTTTCGAATCCTCAGGATGTGTTGCATGTGGTAATTGTGTTGCCTTGTGTCCTTCTGGAGCGCTTTCCAGTCACCATATGAAACATTCAGAATTTTGTGAGGAACTAACCAAAACAACAACTGTCTGCTCATACTGTGGTGTTGGATGTAATTTCGATATACTAGCTAATCAGGATGCCAATACCATTTCTTTTGTTGATTCCAATCTCAACAATGTTGTTAATGGGATAGCTTTATGTGTCAAAGGACGTTTTGGTTGGGATTTTGTTAATCACCCTGACAGATTAAATACTCCATTAATCAAGAAGAATGGTGAGCTTGTTGAAGCTACATGGGATGAAGCTTACGATTTAATAGAAAAGAAACTCAAAACAATCAAAGATGAAAGTGGTCCAGATTCCTTAGCTTTTCTTGCTTCTGCAAAATGTACAAACGAGGAAAATTATCTTATGCAGAAACTTGCTCGAGCTGGTATTGGTACAAATAATGTTGATCATTGCGCTAGATTGTGTCACGCTTCAACAGTCACAGGTCTTGCAAGAGCCTTTGGTTCTGGAGCTATGACAAATAGCATACATGATTTAACAAATGATGCAGAAGTCATTTTTATTATAGGTAGTAACACAACAGAAGCCCATCCTGTTATAGGAATGAAGATTAAACAAGCTGTAATTACAGGAAAATCCAAACTTATAGTTGCAGATCCAAGAAAGATTGAGCTTGTTGATTATTCTGAAATATACCTACAACAAAAGCCTGGCTCTGATGTGGCTCTAATCAACGCTTTCATGAAAGTTATTCTTGACGAAAATATTCACAATGAAAACTTCATTAAAGAGAGAACTGAAGGATTTGAAGAATACAAGAAGGGGTTAGAAACAACACCATTAGATGTTTTATGTAAAATAGCTAATCTAGAGGTTGAAGAAGTTAAAAAAGCAGCCCGAATGTATGCGGCAGCTAAAACAGCTTCTATCGTTTATTCCATGGGTATCACTCAACACACTACTGGTACTGATAACGTCTTATCTCTAGCAAATCTTGCTATGTTAACTGGCAATATTGGTCGTCCTGGTGCCGGAGTTAATCCTTTGAGAGGGCAAAACAATGTTCAAGGTTCCTGTGATTTAGGTGGTCTTCCCAATGTTTATCCGGGATATCAAAAAGTTACTGATCCCGAGATTAAAGCAAAATTCGAGAAGGCTTGGAATGTCTCTAATCTTGATGATAAAAACGGTTTGACAGTTGTTGAAATAATGAATGCGGCTTATGATGGAGATATCCGCGGTATTTACATAATGGGAGAAAATCCTGCCCTAAGTGATCCAAACGTTAATCATGTACGTGAGGCTCTTGATAAATTAGAATTTCTAGTTGTTCAAGATATCTTTCTAACAGAAACTGCCAAGTATGCTGATGTTGTTCTTCCCGGTGTTTCTTTTGCTGAGAAGGATGGAACATTTACTAATACTGAGAGAAGAGTTCAGAGAGTTCGAAAGGCCATTGAGCCTATTGGTGAAAGAAAAGACGATTGGGTAATATTACAAGAGTTTCTAAATCGATTTGATATTCCAGCAGATTACAAGCATCCAAGTGAAATAATGGATGAAATTTCTTCATTGTCACCTATTTATGCAGGAGTGAGTTTTGATAGAATTGAGAAAGTTGGATTACAATGGCCTTGTAAAGATAAGAATCATCAAGGAACTAAAATCCTACATCAAGAAGAATTCAGTAGAGGAAAAGGAAAATTCCATACTATTTCCTATATCGACCCTGCAGAATTACCAGATGAAGAGTATCCGTTCATGCTTACAACAGGTCGTATTTTATATCACTTCCATACTGGAGAGATGTCTAGAAGATCCAAGGGACTGCACGAAAGAAGACCTATTGAAAGAAGCCAAATCAACTCAAAAGATGCAGAAAAATTAGGTATCAAGGATGGAGATAAAATTCAGATAGAATCTCGACGAGGTAAACTTACCACAGTTGCTAAAGTCACTGATAAGATTCAAGAGGGTCTGGTATTCATGTCTTTCCACTTCAAGGAATCTGCTGCAAATCTACTCACAAACGACGCTTTAGATCCTCTAGCAAAAATACCTGAATTCAAAGTATGTGCTATTAAAGTCTCAAAAGAATAAATCCAGAGAGTTTAATTCACTCTTCTGGGTTTTATTTTCATTTTTTCTTTTAATTGTATCATAGAACGCATATTTTCCTTGGTTTGTTCTTCTGGAAAAATGAAAACTAAATCTTGTAAAGCATGTAGTTCAAGAAGAGAAATATCGTTGTTCTTCCAATAATCTTTTTCCTTTAGAAGAGCTTCCTTTCCAAGTTCTTTGAACAGTTTTGAATCTATTTGCTTATTATTTAATGATGATAAAACCCACAAGTAAGCAGCATAGAAATGTTCTTTCTCCATTAAAATACTAAAAGAATCAAATATGTCCTCACTGATATTTTGATTATCTAGAATGGGTATAACTTTCCTCACAATGGTATCAGGAGAGGGCATATCTAAATTGGCTGGGATATCATGTTTTGCGATCTCCTCATTCACATCCACTTGAACATTAATATTCGCAAAAATGCTAAGAGAAAGAGCATTCTTTTCAATCAATTCATCAATATTATAAGTTTGAATAGATTGTGCAAGACGAATTGGAACATCAGCTCTCGACAAAGGTAGATTGAGAAACTGTGAAGGAATTCTTGAATTTGAACCATATAAAGCCAGTAATGGTTCTATCATCCCATCTGAATACTTGAAGACACTTACGCCATTCGGTTTAACTTCTAACATATCTGAGATCTTGAATAATAGATGAGGTCTATCAGAGGGAACAAACTGTATTTCTTTATTCATAAAATAGTTCATTGTAGATTGAATTCCTTTTAAAACACCCTCAAATGTAACTTTTGTTGAATCAACAATATATTCAATAGATGTACTAGAGACATATGATTTGATTATTTTCGAATAGGTTTTCTTTCTCGCTTTCGAGTTGAGAGAGATCCCAATTTCATCATAAATTCCTCTACATTCTTCTATGAGATGAACCAACAATGGTTTATCATTGTAATCCATTAACGCTTTATCTGACCATTGACCTTCCTTACTTTGAAATCGTCGTGAAGACCCTCCTGCAAGAATCGTCAATACTCTATCAGACATTAAAACAAAATGATTATTTTTCTTTAAATGGATTTTGTAAAAAATAAATAAAAAGAATGAAGATTCTTATAATTCTTCAGATTCTTTGTTTAATTCTTCTTTAACTGCGTCTTCAACCGCGTCAGTTATTGCATCAGCTTTTTCTTCTACAATCTCTTCGACTGCTTCCTCAGTAACCTGTTCTATAACACCTTCGACAACGTCTTCTGCAATGTGTTCAGCTTTTTCTTCGCCTATTTCTTCAACTGTTTCTACAAGAACTTCTTCAACAATATCTTCCATTGCATCTTCGACTATCTCTTCGACTGCTTCAGTTACTTCTTCTGCGACTTCTTCAATAACTTCCTCGACAATCCCTTCAACAACTTCTTCAAGAGATTTATCTTCTTCAATAACATCTTCGACAGCATCTGCTATTTCTTCAGCAACTTCTTCCATTACCTTATCAGTTACTTCTGCGGAAACTTGGGAAATAATCTCTTCAGATTTCTCCTCTATTGCTTCTTGTACCATATCTGCAACAGTTTCGTCTGAAATCTCTTCGGCTACAGCGTCAGCTACAGCTTCAGTTATCTCTTCAACAACTTCCTCGACGACTTCCTCAACTGTTTCTCTAACTGCTTCTTCAACAACAGGTTCAGGATCGTCAACTATCTCGGTGTATATTTCTATAACTGGTTCCTCACTTACTTCTGGCTCTATTATAGGTTCAACAACAGGTTCAACGTAAGTTTTTGCTGGTGGCTCAGGTTCAGCTACTGGTTCTTCAATAACAGGTTCATGTCTTGGAATTGGTTCTGGTTCTGTAAATATAACAGTTTGAGGTTCAGGTTCAGCTACTGGTTCTTCAATAGCTGGTTCATGTGTTGGTTCATATACCGGTTTAGGTTCGTATACATCTTGAGGAGGCATAAGTTTCTGATCTGCTACTGGTTCAGGTGTTACAACAGGAACGCCTTTTTGTGGTGGCACATCCTGTGAACCTACTTTTCGTGGGAAAGAATCTTGTCTTGAATCTCCTTGAAAACCACCAAGATCAGTGTCTATATATTTCTCTTGAACTGTTTTGTGTAAGTCACCAATATTGTCGTCTGTTATTTGTTCTAATCTACATTTTGTACCAGCTCGTTCTCCTGAAGCTAACATGAAACCGGATCTGCTGATTGTATCAGCTATTCTTCTTCCTGTTCTCTGAGCTACAAGACCGAGATGGCTACCAAAAATAAGATGCCATTCTTCTTTTTCGCGATTGAAAAGCAAAAGCCCATCTAACCCCAATCCAGACAATTTTCTGGCTATTTCACCAGATTCAGTATCTAGCATAGTTTGGTATTTAGATTGGTCCTTTATCTCTTGGAAATCTCCTTTACTGTGATCGTATCCTAGGAAAACATTACTCATAGTAGTACCCTTACCTATGAAATTTACTAATTCAATAGATGTTTTTTTAATAAAAAGTTATTCTCTTTAGGCAATTGAATTAAGGTCGATTCTTATAGTGGAAAATAAAAGAAAAAAAAGAGAGAAGGTTTATTGAGCAGTGATATCTTGTAAATCAGTATTCACGTTTGCTAAATCATTTAACATATCAGTTAACAAATTACCTATAGCAACTCCATTTGCTACTGGATCAGCCATCAATACCATTATAGTATCCAAATCTGTTTGAATATCCAGAAGGCTGTCGCGTACTGTTGTTAAAGCATCAAGAGTCACTTGTAGGTGTGTCATTCCCCCAACATTTACTGCATCATTCATATATGAAATTGATTGATTCAAATTAGATATAGAAGAATCTAAGCTTGATTGTGCATTCTGGAAACTAGTGTTTGCTGTAGCATAATTTGCCCCTAGGAAATCTGATTGACCTTGGGTTATATTCCCAGCTACAAAACTCAAATGCATTATTCCTACAAACATATAGTAGAATGAATTTGCCACATAGCCAGCGTTTACTACGTATTCAACAAATCCAAATTCGGACGTTAAAGATGTAAATATAACTGCTAAATTATTCAATATCCCATAGGAATTAGCAGCGGCTTTTGCTTCCATATTATTAGAGCTTGTTTCTACTAGTGATGCATTACCAGACATACTATTGACTGCTGTTCGCAAACTATCAAGTGAACTTATCAAAACTGGATAATTTGAGATATCTTCGTAATCTTGGCCATCGAATACATTCAAAGTGTCCTCTAATGCGTAGAAATTCGATGCCATTTCATATCCTAAAGCACATAAAGGCACACCAATATCTACCATATCAGTTAGAAACATAACAGTTGCGTTTAAGAAAGGTGTATCTGATGTTGCTACAGCCTCAATTTCCGGTTGGTGAAGTTGAGTTTGAACTAACGAGAAGTTTCCATACGAATTCATGAAATTCTCTTCTGTGTCTTTGAAATTCATGGTAGCATTGATTTTTTCTTTTGCCTTATATAGGTTGTATGACCCATATAAGAAATGGCTCAATGTAGCATAATCACTTTCCACACCAGGACTGATTTCTGGTTTATCAAGTAGAACTGAGATTACTTCTAATCCGCCTTCAAACATTGCTATATATTCTTCAATTACAGTCATGTATTCTAAAACAGCTTCAATTTCTTCAGCAGGAACTCCTGGAATCTTTGTTATGTTACCTATTACATCCTCTAAGGAGACATTATCTAAATCATCTAATGCTTGTTGGATGGAATTTGTACTATCACCCAGTACCTCTAAACCCGTTTCTACCACATCAATAGCTTCATTGAACAAGGTTTCATTTATTCCAGGTGATTTTTTCACAGATTCCCCATCTACTGATAATGGCATCGGTGAGCTCCATTCTAGCATATCCATCGCATCTTGAAGACCATTCATAATATAGAATGTTCCATTTGCAAATGGACCTAAGCCTGAAGACAGATGTAATGCTGCTAATGAAAACCAATAGAGATTAGAAACAACTGTTCCTAGCACGGGTATCATCTGTGCAAAACCTATTATTCCCGCTTTTTGTAATCCATCTAGATTAATAGCGGCTTGGTTAAAGTAGAACGACGCATTATAAAACGCCGCCATCGCCTCATCTATTTCTGCCTGCGTCAGACTTCCAAAATCTCCTTGGAATATTGATATTCCTTCCATCACATATAGTGCTCCTGGAAGAAGATCACTTCCAAGTATTATGAAGCTTGAAAACAATAGATGAACGAATGGCGTTACGACTAGACCAATCAGGAAGAAAACTAGTGCAAAGAATATGCTCAAGATTGTCAATATCTTTAACGCTGACGTGAATATCTGTACAAGCCACGTCAATGACAGCGTGCCGAAAATAAACAACGGCAATGCTATTATTAAATCGATAACAAAAGCAAATTGGCTCCATAATTCTATAGTTTCAGGATTGAATTCAGGAGGTAATTCATCTGCAATCAACTCCGAGTCATTTAGAACTTGTACTGTTTCAAGGAGTGTTCCTGTACGTTCTGAAACTGGAGCTAAGGGGTTATACACTGGCGCTTCTGCTACATAATTAAACAGATAGCCAGTACCAAACACAATTATCAAGAGAAGTGGTATTGATATTAGAACTCTTGATTTGTCTCTAACAAGACCTGCAAAAATCGCTAATCCTATAATACCAATTATGTAAGCAACAATGGTTGCCGTCATACTTTCCCTTGGTTGAAGTGCTGCCTCAAGTATAAACATTAGTGCAACGTAAAATACTGTGAAGAAAAGAAGGCCATATCCCCAAAAACTCCATTTCCTTTTTTTAATTGGTTCTTCAATTATTTCTTTTTCACTCATAAAATCAACTTTGGGTTGTTATCTTCCATATAGCTCATAAGCCTATAAATAGGTTATTTTTCCCCTAGTAGAAAAAAATCAGAGAAAATTGAATAGGAAATCTAGTTCAAAAGTGGTAGAATGTGTTGATTGGTTATCGTGCTAAAATATCTTGAATTGAGAATAGGAGAGATGTATCAAAATTTGTGACCATGTTTGATAGTGTTAAGAATGAACGAGTTGATTGATAAATCGTTTCTTCAATTGAACGGATATTAGAACCTATTAGTGGCAAAGATTTTGTAGGAAAAACCAAAAAAAGGATAACGGGAGAAAAACCCCCTTCATCACCTTGGTCATCAATAAGTACCAAATCAAAACCATATACAAAATAATCCTCGGATAATTGGAATAACCCTCTAAACCTTCTAGAGTTTGAGAAGTCATATCCTAAACCATTCATCAAAGTTGATGTCCCTTTTATTGCCAGTTTCATTAAGAGATCTTCTGGCAAATCTGAATGATTGTTCATAACCATAGGACCAAGCTGCAAATCGAATTTTACTGATACCAATCCTAAATCTAAAAGATTTTCCTGAACGAGTGAGTACGATGACATGATGACAAGTAAACATTGGTGTTGTCATATTTAAGAGAAACAGACAGAGTGGCTTGTAAGTGAAAAAAATGTCTAAAACGTCAAATATCAGTCACGAACAACGACACAAAGTTCCATCTGAAATTGAAAGGTGGTGCGGGGAGGGGGATTTGAACTCCCGAATCACTAAGAACTGGATCCTAAGTCCAGCGCCTTTGACCACTCGGCAATCCCCGCAAGGGAAGAAATATTGTAAGTAAGAAACTCAAGCTATTGGATTTTTTAAATTTATTTGTGGGTGTTAAAGTAAAATCTTGAAAAAAGATTGGTGCCTCAACCGGGATTTGAACCCGGGTCTGCGGATATTCCTGTTTAGTCACGCGGACTTTCTCATGTGAAAGTCCGCAATGATTGGCCGAGCTACACCATTGAGGCGTTTATTGTTATATCGCTTTCTTTCAGTATTCTTTTTAATATCTTTCGTTATTTGCTTATTTTGTTTTTCAAGAATCCTAAGATTTTTTCAAATGCTATATCCTTGTTTTCATCAACAGTAAGAATATGATCCCCCTTTTCAAGTTGCATGAGTTCTTTTTTTGTCTTCAAGTCTGCAAATATCCATTCTGCGCTTTGAGGATTTATCGTTTTATCTTCTTGTGATTGGATTATCAATGCTGGAATCTCAATTTTTCTAATTTCTACATGTAAAAATCTTAAGAATTTTAGAATTTGATAAGATGCATATGTTGAATCATCTTGATAAGCAAACAGATCATTTTCCACATACCACTTAACTCTTTCTAGATTCCTAGGTCTATGTAGTTTGAAGAAATGAGCTATCCAAGAAAATAAAGTCCAGATTCTCTTGAATCTGTATAAAGCATTAATTGTAAAAATACCTTCGAAATCTAATTTGGTTGCAGTATACAGTGCTAACGCTCCTCCCAAGGAAAGACCACCAATAAATACATGCTCATACTTTTCTGAATTCTGTAAATAAGCATCTTCAATATCTTGATACCAATCCTTCCAAGATATATTGTCCAAGTCTTTAGAAACGGTGCCATGTCCTGATAGAAGGACACCAAAGATATCATAACCATTCTTACAGAGAAACTCACCTAGAGGTCTTGTTTCTGTAGCTGAAGCACCAAAACCATGAACAAGAATTACTAATGTTTTCGTATGGTTATTTTCAGCTTTATAGAAATAAGGTTGTGCCAATTCTTTAAGTCGTTCTGGAAAGATTACTTCTTGCATTCTAAGATAAAATGCTGATATGCATTTAAAATAACGTCGTTTTGTCCTAAAAACTGTCTTTTGCGTCAATATTTAATACAGATTTATTAGAAAATCAATCACTTCAATTCAATCAATTCTGAAAAAGGTTTATTAAACGCCAATACATATATTCCGTTGGTGAATTCCTAATGGCAACAGCATTCATTTTAATCAATAGTGAGATTGGTGAAGAAAAAAGCGTGCTCGATCAACTTATGTCTCTACCTAATGTTGGTGAAGCACACGTAGTTTATGGTGTTTATGACTTAATTGCAAAAATTGAAGCAGATACAATGGATGAGTTAAAGAGAATTGTTACAGAGAATCTGCGAGCATTAGAGAATGTACGTAGTACTATGACCATGATCTGCGTTGAAAAATAAAATCTCCTTCTCTTCTTTATTTTCATTTGTTTTTCTTTCTTTAGTTGTATCTGACAAATTTTAAATAAAAGTCATCGTTCTACTCGTTCATGGCAATTGAGATTTTATATGAAATTCTCCTAGTGGTTTTAGGTTACCTATTTGGTTCGATACCTGTCGGATATATTGTTGGTAAAGTTAGCAAAGGTATCGACATCAGAGATTATGGTTCGGGTAATATGGGTGCAACAAATGTTATGCGAACAGTAAGTAACAAAGCTGGATATCTGACTATGGGCCTTGACATGGTAAAAGGAGCAACAGCTGTTTTTCTTGCACGAATTTATGTTTGGTTTGGCACTTATTCAGGTTTTGGAACCGATTCAGAAGCTGGCTTCCCATATTATCTAGATGAAGGGTTCCTTCTAACTCTTGTTGCCTTTATGACAGTTGTGGGTCACGCTTTACCAGTTTGGGTGAAATTTAAGGGTGGTAAATCTGCAGCAGTTGGATCAGGTGCTATTTTAGGAATTAATCCAATTGCTTGGGTATTTGTTATGCTCCTCTGGTTTCCATTACTCAAATTCACTAAAATTATGTCTCTATCAAATCTTATTATGGCAGCAATATCTCCTGTTATTTATTGGATTTTTGCAGGTAATGAGTCCTGGTTCTTCAACGGAAGTCTATGGGCTTTAATTGTTAGTTGTGTTATGGTTGCTTTTATCTTCTGGAGACATAGAGTAAATATCAAAAGCTTACTCAAAGGTACAGAAAGAAAAATGGGAGAAAAGGTTGAGATTCCGCAGGAATCAACCTAATCTATTTTTTACTTATCCAAAGATTATATAATGGCTTGAATAATAATATTTACTGAGAACAAGATGAGAAAAACTGTCCTTCTTAGCCTTATTTTTGTTGGATTGTTGAGTGTAGGTATAGGAGGATATTTTCTTACTGATATGATAATAAATAATTATTTCTCTGGAAATACAGAATTGATTTTTATTTCAATGCCTTTAGAAAAGATAAAAGGAGATCCAGTTCCAATCACTTTTGAAATTGAACTAGAGGGAGCACCAAGAACAACAATAGAAACGTTAGAAATTGGCATTTCATCTGATACGTACTCTCTTAATGGTTCTGTAACTTATGAATTAAATCAAGAGATTGAAAGAGGTTCACATATTGTTGTAGTAGAGATGGGGCCCCTAATTAATGCTTCAACAGGATTATTTGCTTTGAATGTTGGTGAATATGATGTTTACTCATTTAAGATTACATTTGAAAATCGAGTGCCAGAAATTAGCGAAAATGTCGATTTTTCTCTGAATATAACCAATCAATTAGAGGTAGAACAGATAATCAACGGAGATTTCAGTGACAGTCTAAATAACTGGCAAGGTGATAGACAAAATGACAAAACAGAGATTGGGATTGTTACCCATCCATCTTTTGAAGGAAATTGTATTCGCTTTACTAATATTGAGACTATTGATCCTGGAAACTCTACTTGGATAAGTATCTCTCAGACAGTCAACTTAACAAAAAGCCATTACTTATCCTTTGACCAAGAAATAGAGAGTACAAATAGCTCAATTGAGGTTAATTTATTTACAAACGGAATTAAATCGAATATGTCTTTAAACTTAGACATCTCTTCTCTACAGAATCAACTTATCCATTTTGGTGAGGGAATTGGAATGTCAAATGTTACTTTACAAGTTGTTTTCGTCTATGCAGATAACTCTACTCACGTCTATCTTGATAATCTTTCTATTCTTCAATATGAACACAGAGTGTTTGTTTTCATGTTAAATGACAATTGGGAGATTTCTGGAAAAGAAGTTGCTAGAGACAATCTTTTTACCACTATGCATGAAACGTCTGCATTTTTCGAGAAGGAACTTGGGATTAAACTCATTCCAGTTGTTGAACTTCCTTGGCATCCTGAGGACGTTAGTATGAGTGTTGTTGATACTATCGCTCTCCAAACAGCTGGGGATTTATTAGGTCTAGATGGTAGTTGGGATGTCGAATTCGGCCGTTCTCCAGATAATCATGGTTTTGACTTATTAACAAGTTTCTCCAACCAAACCTCTGAGCATTTTGGTTTTGCTTATTATGAAAGAAATGCTGCGTTTCATTTTGCTGAATCTGGAGAATTGGGAGAGTATAGTTGGATAGGAATTGTAGCAGACTGGGCAGAAAATTTAGTTCAACACGAAATCGCTCATAATTTTGGAGCCTATGATAGAGATAGAACCGATGATCCTCCAAGTGTAATGAGCAAACCAGTAACACCCCAACAAGTTTGGGATGATTTTTCTCATGGTGAATTATGGCTCCAAGTAAATAACTGGATGATAGAAGACATACTTCTAATGCTACAAAACAGAGCTATGTTCGATTAAGATAAGAACGAAAGGCTTAATTATATGAGGGAAAGGGAGATAGTGTAGAAATACTGGCCGGATGGTCTAGCTTGGTATGGCCCCTGGTTTGGGTCCAGGTGATCACGTGTTCAAATCATGTTCCGGCCACCAATTTTTTCAGACTTAACTCCATTTCTGCTACTTTTTCAAATCCTATTTTTTCATAAATATGAATAGCTGTAAGATTTGTTGCTTTTACCCAAAGTATAGGAATATTATCACAATCATTCAAAATATACTCACACAAGAATATACACAATTCTGTTGCATACCCTTTTCCACGATATTCAGGCGGGGTATACACATCGTTAATTGCTTGCATAGTTTTTGTTTGACCTGAAATCGCTGCCATTGATACAAGTGAATTATCTACTTTTAAAATGAATACTTTATTCTTCTCTAGTAATCTAAGAAATGATTGAGTGCATGACTTGACAAATTCAACTGTAGAGCTTGGTATAATCTCTCTGATACTAGCTTCTGTCCACCCCTTTAGAAGCTCTGTATATTCAATTTTTGCTATTGAGATATCTCCTATCAATTGTGTTGATAATGTCTTTTTACTTAATGAATATTGTAAAAACTCATCAGATGTTTGAAATACTTCATCTGAAATCTCTTTCCAGAGATTAGTAAAGTGTTCCACTTCTGCCATTGGCCCATAAATTCCTGGTATAGTGATTCTGGATTGTGAGAAATATTGAACTAAGGCTGAGATTGCGTGTATATCCTGTGAATTAGAAATTAGAAGGTTGTATGGTCTGATTCTACAACTAACAACTTGAATTTTTTCAGCTTCTGAGACCACTATACATTCTAGGACACCTTCAAACTCCTTGGAATTTTCTCTTAACTTCTCCAAAATCCCTATCGCTTCGAAGTTGATAATTGAATGTTGATTGAGATACTTATCAACCTCTTTTGATATCTCGCTGATGTTATTATAGTGAGAAACTGAATAATCCATGATATACTACTAAAGAAGAGAACATGGTTTAATAAATTTAATCGAAATAAACTAAGTTTTCTCTTGTTTCTGAGAACGTTTTATAAATGTTAAATTCAGAAATAAATCATGAAGATAGGTTTTGTTACCGACAGTGGTTCAGATATTGATCTTAATTATGCTGAAAAAATAGGTGTAAAAGTCATTCCTTTGACTGTAACTTTTAGTGATGCAGATGATGTCGTGCATAAGGAGGATAGAAGTTTTGATCTTGAATCCTATTATCGCAAATACGAAACAAATGACGATTTCACTGCAAAAACTGCTCAGCCAACTCCTAATGACTTCTTTATTGCATATGAAGAACTAGCAAAAGAAGGAGTAAAAGAAATAATAGTAGTAACTCTAAGTTCAGGTTTAAGTGGTACACTTAACAGTGCAAGGCTAGGAGTGAATATGCTCAAAAGGAAAAATGAGAAAATTAAAGTTCATCTTGTTGACGCATTGAATGCATCATATTCTGAAGTGTTGTTGATTGAAGAAGGATTGAAACTACAGAAACAAGGTTTGGATGGCGATGAGATAGCAAAGAAATTAAGAGAACACACCAAAAATATCAAAACTCACATACTTCTCCCTTCATTGAAATATTTACGAAAAGGAGGTAGAATCTCGGTGACAAAATACATTCTTGGAACTCTACTTAGAAAGAAACCAATTACAGTTGTTAATAAAGAAGGCAAGAACGAAGTTGCTGCATCTGTAACAGAAATAAATGAAGGTATCCATAAAATCCTAGAATTAACCTCAGAGAATTTTACTAGAGTTCCAAAACAAGTTATTATTATTCATGGTAACAATTTGGAATTTGCTGGAAGAATGGAGAAGAAATTAAAACAACATTTCAATGACATAAAAATAAGAACAGTATGCACGGGAGTCACCATATCTGCACATACAGGTCCAAATATTGTTGCGTTAGTATCTGAATTCTAAAACTTTCTATCCCCTTAATTTTTCTGATGTAATAAGTGCACTAAGATAGTCTTGCAAAGCATGGAACCTTTCTTCATAGCTTCTATTTGAATCCATGAAGATTTCTCTGCTCATTGTATGATACTTTTGTTCATGTTTTTCTATTATTGTATTATTTCTTGTTCTTATCAATCGTATTCTAGGTTGCTTCTGAATATACACAATCAGATCTAACCATTTTTCAGCTGTAGTTGGATTTAGACCTACTTTTTGAAGTTTTGATTTTGGAAAAGGATCATCCTCGTACTCAACTAATTTGAATATTGCTTGAGCTCTTTCTAACAACGTTCTTCGATTCTTAGTTTCAGCCATAATACATTATTGTATTTTTATAGCATAATAATGTATTTATATTGAATGGTATTTTTTCAACATATGTCAAAGAAATCAGTTGACGGATCTAACATTAAAGTCGATATAGCAACTCAAAAATGGTCAATAGTAGGAATTGTTCATGCGTTCTTAGACCGATACAACAAAGAGAATGCAGAAGAATTGAGAAAGACATTCGAAGAAAAGTACGATACACTTGTTAAACAAAATGAACAAGAAGATAAAACAGAACTCTTACAATATTATCGTCTTATTTCAGAATTTAGATTGGCACTTGAATCAGTTGTTGAAAAAGGTCAAATCTATGAAAGTATATGCGATAGAATGGCAGAAATGTTTGATATCAGTCTAGCTGGTATTCAAAGACAGGTTGATAATAAGATCCGACGTCCTACTGAAAATGGACCAATTCTTCCAGGTAGCGATAAAACATCCACAATCAAATTCTTCTGTACTGTCTGCGAAGAATTCTTAGACATTCCTGAAGATTTGAAGGAACAGTTGTTAAATTCAGATGAGAGAGTGGAATTACCCAAACACCATGATAAAGAGTTAGAGATAAGAATCGTAAATGTTGTAGAGGATTCATTTGAGCTGAAAAGTGATAAACCAGCTTTCAAAGTTAAATCTGCAAGAGAGTTAATGGGTTATTCTAGAGCAGAAATTGAAAAAATACAGCTAAGTACTAACAAGTTAGCTGAAATCTTCCCTGAAATTCTTTCTCAAGCAAATGATGATATTGGTGAATATCTTAATGTTCTAAGTGTTGGAATTGATGTTGGCTCTTCTACATCGCATCTTGTATTTTCTGGTTTAACTCTTAGAAGAGAACAGAGTTTCATGAATATGTCTAACCGTTTTCATCTTATTAACCGTAAATTAATCTATGAGGGCAATATTATTGACACTCCCATAATAGACCGCTTTACTATCGATATTGATGCTGTTGTTGAATTCTTTGAAGGAGAATACAAGAAAGCTGGAATTACTACAGAGATGGTAGATACAGGAGCTGTTATAGTTACTGGAGAAACAGCTAAGAAACAAAATGCAGAGGAAATAGTAAAAAGATTGTCTTCTACAACTGGAAAATTTGTCAGTGCCGCAGCAGGACCAAATTTTGAATCTCTGCTTGGAGCTATGGGAAGCGGTATTGTTGATCAGACACAAGAAGAAGAGAATACAATAATGAATATAGATGTTGGGGGAGGAACCAGTAATCTTGCAATTGCGTCAAAGGGGCAAGTTACTAGTACATCTTGCATAAATGTTGGCGGAAGATTACTAGGAATTGATAAAGATTTCAAAATCTGGAGGATAGACGAACCCACTGAGTTCCTCTTTAAAGAACTAGGTCTAGACCATAAAATTGGGGAAATTATTCCCGAAAAAGATGTTAGATTAGTAGCTCAAGAATATGCAAAAGCTTTGGTTGAAGTAATGAAAGGACCTGCAAAAAGTAAAATTGCTAAGAAACTGATGATGACTGACGATTTAGGTTTTTCAATCCCAATTGATTGTTATTCATTCTCTGGAGGAGTTGCTGAATTCATTTATGGTCAGGATAACAAATATGATGATATTGGTGTATACCTTGCAGAAGAAATCCAAGTTTTAATGAAAAAATACAAATTACCTATATTAGAGCCTGAAAATAAAATCAGAGCTACAGTTATTGGTGCAGGATCATTTTCACTTTCAGTATCTGGATCTACTTGTTATTTTGATAAGAGCATCCTATTCCCTCTTGAGAACATTCCTGTAATAAATGTAAATATTCAAAAAGAAAAATACAGTCAAGAGAATCTTAAGAAAGAGATAGATATTGCTTTCAGAAGATTTGATATGCATGAAGGAGAGGATTTAGTTGCTTTATACTTCAAAGATCCAATATATAGAAACAATTTCTATCTGTCAGATCTCGCTAAAGCAATCGCAGAAGCTTTGCCAAATTCAGTTGTTGACAACAAACTGGTGATTCTGATTTTTGACCAAGATATGGGAGGATCTATAGGAATTGCTCTTCGTAGAGATACAGCTTTAAAGGACAACCTCATTTGTATGGATGAATTAGAACTAGAAGAAGGAGATTGGATAGACATCGGTGCACCGCTCTATTCCGGTCAAGCTTTCCCTGTAACAGTCAAGAGCCTAGTCTTTAACAAAAGCAAGAATTCTTCTTAGAGGTGAAATACCCTCCCTTCTTGTATTGTCTCCCTTATTGAATAATGGGTTTTTAGAAAGTAAAGTAGACCTTACAATAAGATACCCACACTATTTGCGCAAGAAGAGCAAGGATAAAGATTGAAAGATGATAACTATCTAAATATTCAAGAGATACTAAAAAACCTTTGAGATGATAGAATTTGAGATCTAGTAAAGAAAAAAAGGAAGTGTTGAAACAGTTATTGGATTTACCTACTCAAATTGAGACAGATAGACTTGTTATCAGAAAGTTTGACAAAGGAGATGGGGAGGGGCTTTTGAATTTACTAGATAGAAATGATAATCGAGAGTTTCTAAGGGAAGCAGTTGATGAAGCAATGGATGTTCAATCCTTAGAAGATGCAGAAATCCGCATTCGTTCATTAGCTGCAGATTTCATTAATCGAACTAGATTTGTTATGGGAATTTGGTCAAAGGAAACTAAGGATTTTATTGGTAATATCTGGATTGAACCGAATAAATGGGAAGTTCCATCATTTGAAATCGGTTATTACCTTGATCAAGGTTACACAAAGAAAGGATTAGCAACAGAAGCAGTAAGACGAAGTATGGATTTCGTTTTTGATGAATTAAGAGCATATAAAATAATATTGATTACAAGAGATAATAATGAAGATAGCTATAAACTAGCAGAGAGATTGAATTTCGTTAAAGAAGGACACTTCAGAGAAGGCTATATTGATGCAGGTAAACGGTTTGGGTTATTCTATTTTGGTATGTTAAAGTCTGAATATGTTAAAGAAACAGAATAATATTACATAAGTAACAAACCAAAACACTATTTTATTTTTGTTAAATTGATATTTGTTGAGAAAATGATTTGGTTACCCCTGTCTGATTTATGATTGTTCGAGGTAAGCTGATTCTCAACACTAATTTAATTTCAAGCTTGACGACATTATTGCACTTCTTCAAAGAATTTGTGGAACTTTTTTGGTAAATCCTGATATTTCATTTCCTTAACATACGGAGTTAAATCTGCTGAGCTTTTTGTATTCCAGTAAAGAATCACTTCATTTTTTGAAATTTTTGATTTTCTACTATAGTCTATTAATCCGCCTAGTGTTTTTCCCGTGTAAACATATTCAAGCTTAAGTTCATCTTTCTTTGCCAGCTCAATTGCTTCTAGAGCTTCTTCTGTAGAGACACCATATTTGCCACCGAAATAAGAATGATCAACTACTAACCTTTTTGACAACTTCTTTGAAACATCAGGAATAGACGAATCTTTACTTCTCATAAGTTCTAAAGCCTTTGTAGCTAAATCTAGAGTAGCTTCTTTTGAACTCCAAGAAGGATCTGTTACTCCAATCCCAATAACCTGAGACTTTAGTTGTGCTAGTTCCAAACCAAGTACTAAACCGGCACAAGTAGCAAAAGAACCAACAGTTATGAAGATTTTATCTGGTTCTGGTATCAGTTTTTTGTCTATTTGTTCTTTAAGCTCAAAAGCTGCATTAACAAAACCTAGTGTTCCGAGTGGAGAACTAGCCCCAATAACAACCGAGTATGCTTTTCTATCAAGAAGTAACTTTGTTTTTACTGCTAGTTTTCTGTGAAGTTTGTTTTTCAATAAAGATAACTTTGCACCAAAATAATGATGACACAGCAGATTTTCAAGAACAGTTGGTGAAGGTTCTTGTTCAAGTAAAAATAAATGGGTTTTCAAACCAAATCTCTTTGCATGGACTGCTGTTGCCAATCCATGATTGGTTCCAATACTGCCTTGTGTTAAGATCTTCTTCTTTTCTTTTTTTAGAACATCAGCAAAAACAAACTCATATTTTCGTAGTTTATTCCCACCATATGTTTCATGAGTTAAATCATCGCGTTTTACCCAAATCTCTCCATTGTCTAAAATTCTGGTTAATTCTTCCATTTTATGGACAGGTGTAGGAGAGTTGACAACTGAAACCCAAGGAACAGATACTAGTTTTGGGTATGCTCTAAAAAGAGGAATTTCTTGAACCATCACTATCTTGCTGTCTAGATTAAACAAATACTTTAATCTTATTCAATAGATAGCAACAAATACTTTTATTCTACTCATTTCTATATTTGATGTATTAGGAGATAAATCAGATGAAATTGTTCGAGCCATTTAAGCTAAACCAAATAACACTAAAAAACAGGTTTGTCATGCCTGGAATGGATACCAATTTTGGTGATGAAGAAGGAAATATGCCTGACAAACTCATAGATTATTATGAGTTAAGAGCGAAGGGAGGTGTTGGTTTAATTATTGTTGAAGGTGCATACTTCGATCAAAGAGGTGCTGGCACCGCTACCATGCTCAGTATTGATAGCAATAAACGCATATCTAAATTCAAAGAACTAGCAAATGCGATAAAGAAACACGGTGCTCATGCTCTTATTCAGATCTACCATGCTGGTGCCCAAGCTTCATCATATATGATCGGCCTTCAATCAGTTGCCCCATCAGCGATATCCTTTGAAATGTCTGGAGAGATGCCAGTACCATTAACCACAAAACAAATTTCTAAGATTATCAAGGGATATGGAGAGGCTTGTCTAAGAACAAAGAAAGCAGGTTTTGATGGTGTAGAAATCCACGCAGGACATGGCTATTTGCTCAATCAATTCTTATCTTTAAGAACTAACAAACGAGACGATGAATATGGAGGACAGAATTTTGAGAATAGAACTAGAGCAGCTGTTGAAATTATCAGAGAAGTAAGAAAGAAATGTGGAGACGATTTCATCATAGGATTTAGACTCAACGGTAGCGACTATATATCCGAAGGGTTGGAAGTAGAAGATGTTATTGAAATTTCCAAGATTTTAGAAAAAGAAGGAGTAGATCTGATTAACATCACAGGTGGAGTCTTCGATAGCCCCCGATTCCCTGTTGTTCCTTATATGAACTATCCTAGAGGTTGTTTTGTTCAGAACGCAAATCTAGTAAAAGAAGCATTAGAAAGAACACCCATAGCAGTGGTTGGAAGAATAAACACCCCTGATGTAGCAGAAGATATTCTTCAAAGTAACAAAGCTGATCTAGTTTCTGTAGGTCGCGCAGTAATTGCAGATCCTGAGTTTCCTAATAAAATTGAATCAAAACAAATTGAATCTATTCGAACATGTATAGGTTGTAACGCTTGCCTAAATCAAATAATGACAGAACAACAAGTTCTTTGCTCAATTAATCCTAATCTAATTGCTTCAGATGAAGCGATAGGAACATCTGAAAATCCTCAAAAACTACTTGTAATAGGAGCGGGTCCAGCTGGTTTAGAGTTTGCTCGAACAGCTAAGCTAAGGGGGCACGATGTTGTAGTAATAGAAAAAGAATCTTCCATAGGAGGATCTTTAAATTACGCAAAAGTAGCTCCTATGAAGAAGGAAGTTCAGAATTTAATTGATTATTATAAATTCATTATAGAGAAGCTTCAGATAGAAATTAAGCTTAATACACAGTTCTTTGAGGGGTTATTGAAACAGTATGACCCAGACACAGTCATACTTGCCACTGGTATTTCACCCAAATTACCGGACATAGAGGGAATTAATAATGCGAATTTTAAACATTATTCGGAGATTCTTGGTGGAACTATTCCAAAAGGACAGAAAATAGTTGTTCTAGGGGGAGATATGATTGGTCTAGAATTAGCCGAATTTCTTTCTTGTGCTAACAAGGATGTTACTATTGTAACAGAGAAGAAGAGACTTGCAACTGATGTGTATTCCTTGGTTGCTAAAGAGATTATACCTACAATTGAAGAAGACGAACAAATCGAAATAATGCTTGAAACAACCGTTTCAGAGTTTAAAGAAAACAAACTAATTGCGGTTCAGAATAACAAAACAATAGAAATTGATTTTGATGAACTAGCTTTAACTTCAGTTCAACCTTCATTAGAAATCGAAAAAACTGTTAAAAACCATGTTAAAAGAGTGTTCAAGATTGGAGATTGTAAAGAAGTCTATCCGAGAAAAATACTTAATTCAGTTCAAGAGGGTTATGAATTAGGCCTTATCGTTGAAACACAAGAAGCGGATATGCTCTATGCTGATGAACTTGATATAAAAGATGGGGATTTAAAATCTTTAATTAAAATAAAGATTAAGAGACGTACATTTACTAATGAAGACATACCTAACTATTTGGATTTGTTAGCCCAGATTTGTAATGAGGATGACAAGATACAGAAGAAGAACAAAAAGACCAGATTACAATTTCAAATCTCGGTTGGAGATGACAAGCATTATTTCATAAAAATTGAAAATGGTTTGTTTTCTACAGGAGAAAACAAAGTTGAAACTCCGGATGTTACTATCTGTATGGATCCATCTATTGCGAGCGGTATCTTTGCAGGAACAGTTAATGCCGCTTCTGCTTACATGGCTAAAGAACTAATCTTTGAAGGTTCAATGATGCTTGGGCTCAAATTTAGAACAATAACTGATGCTGTTGCCAAAAAGTTAGAAAAAGATTAGGAATAAGTCTTGAAAATATTGAAAAGACTTAAGACTATAGTCAATAGAATCTCAACCACTATTGGAAGACTGGGGGTTCAGCTTATGCCAACTCTGTTCAAATATGAAAGTGGTATTAAATTTCTATCAAAACCAGAAAATCTCACTTTAATAGCTGACCCTACAACAACTAAAGCTGCTTCAAACTGCGATGTTGCGATCATTACTCATTCGCATACCGATCATTCAATAGCTTTTCCAAATGAAGGTATCAAGGTTTATTCGACTGAACTTGCAAGTAAATTGTATGAAAGTCTAACTGCAAGAAAACCGAAAAATACACATTTTGTAGATTTCAATAAAAAAATGAACATAAATGATATCGAAGTAAAATTCATTCCTGCAGGACATCTGCTTGGAGCTGCACAAGTTATTCTCTATTTCGATGATCTGACATTTTGTTACACTGGAGATATTAGTACAGATAAGATGCTAACAGTGCCAAAAGCAGAAATTCCAGATGATGAAATTGATATCTTAATTATTGAATCAACTTATGGAAAAGCTGATTTGATGTTCGATTCCAGAGAAAGAATAAATATCTCTATTCTAAAATGGATTACTGATAGCCTTCAGAGCAAAAAAATACCAGTAATCAACATAGGTCATCTGGGAGGAGCTCAAGAGTTAATTGCGTTCCTAAATGAGATGCTTTCCATCGACATTTACTGCGATGGTCGAACAAGTCAAATAAATAAAATCTACAAACAAGAAGGAATAAAGCTAAATTGGAATAGTTTTGATATTTTAAATGATACAGAACTTAAAGCTGAAAACAGTGTGATTTTATTACCAAGAGCTTTAAAAAAACCCCCTGAATTTCTGAAATCTCGCAAAATAGCAAGGAGTATTGTAACAGGACAAGCTTCCCGTTTTGCTTTTTCTAGTTTTGAACAAGCGTTTCCTTTTTCAATGCACGCCAATTGCAATGAGCTCTTGAATCATGTCAAAGCAATAAATCCAAAGAAAGTGTATACATTATATGGATTTGATTCAGAGTTTGCGTCAGTTGTGAGACAAAAACTCAAACTATTTGCAAGACCTATCAAATTATCTAAAGAGAAACCAACTTTGGAAGAGTTTCTCTAAATAGATAAAATTAAATTAAAATTTAAAAATGTACTACAATAGATATTCTTCTTCTGTTTCCTTTTCTGTTGATTTCTCAATTACACGAATTGATTCACCAGAAATTGTAACAGGTATTTGCAAATCCATTGCTAGAAGCTCAACTGTAACTTCTTCTTTCCCTACATTAATATCAAGAACTCTTGCTCTTGAACCTTTGAATGGTCCATTAATGACTTCAACTATATCGTTGATATCTACACCTTCTATAACAGGTCTTGGTACTAAGAAATGATCCAGCTCATCAATTGGTATTTCTTCAGCTCTTGAAGCTCTGGGTCTCTTTCTAACATGTCTCATTCCCTCTACCAATAGCTCAACATCATCAATAGAATTTGCCTCAACAAATATATAGCCCTTAAGTCCACCTGGAACTAAAACAGAGAATATTTTGAGATGGGGTCTTCTTTCAGCTCTACGAGCCAAATGTTCACTCAAAGAGTGTTCTTGACCGATTGTTGTTCTTAGGGCATAGATAGGCATTTTATTCACTTCTATTTTTTGTTTAGAGGTTATTGAGCTTATTAATTTACAGTACCCATTATTGCATTAAAAAGCAAACTGATAACATAACCTATTACACCAATTATTATAATACCTAATGCACTCATTTTAGTTGTAATAGAAAGCTCACGTCTACTAGGTCTTTTTGCGTGTCGAAGTACTTTTCGGCTATTAACGAAGAAATTTCGTGTTTTAGCAACAATTTTGCTCATGTTCTTTTGCCTCACTAACTGATTTTATTTCTTATTATTAATTGTTCTGTTGATTAACTGTAAGTAAACTACATTTCAGCTGCTTTGAGAAGTTCTTCATATTTTCCTTCATTAATTTCTTTCTGTACTTCTCGAGGATCTTTTCCTTCACAAGTTACACCCATGCAAACCATTGTACCTAGGATAACTTTGCATGCAGCACCTATTGTATTGGCAGCTAAGTCATCCCATTTTGCTCTAGCAGCATCAATAAGTTGTGGAAAAGTGATGTTGCCTACTATTTCTGTATTTGGAGTCCCCGAACCTTTGGAAACATTTGCAGCTTTTAATACAAGTGCAGAAGCGGGAGGAATACCTATTTCAAGTTCGAAAGATTTGGTTATCTTATTAACAGTAATTTTTACAGGAACCTTCATTCCTGAGTAAGCTTGAGTCTTTTTGTTTATATCTTGAACTATTTGACCAATATTAACACCAAGTGGCCCTAGAGCTGGTCCCATAGCTCCTCCTGGCGATGCTTTTCCTCCATCTACAAGCAAATCCACAGTTACATATTCAGTACTCATTAGTTTCGCCTTATATCAATAATAACTTAAGAAGGAAGCAAGCCGTTCTCTACTTAAAGGTAACGATTTCTAACTAAAGGAATAATCCTCTAACTGTACTGGCTTTATTCTACAATACAGAAAGTTTTATAATGAAATCTTAAAGCTGGAGTTCGTATAGTTTTGGAGTAATAACTATGTCAACTAGCAAACCAATGGATATCTTAAACCAAGCCAGAGAAAAAGGAGTATTAATTAGATTACGTGGTAACCGTAGAATGAGAGGCATTCTGAAAAACTATGATATTCATCTAAATCTAACACTTGAAAATGCAGAAGAGATAGGAGAAGGAGGAGCTGTAAAATTGGGAGATGTCATTGTACGTGGAGACAATGTCATTATGATTAGCCCTCCACCTAAATAGAATCTAGATAGAAGGTAAAAAAATGACAAAAGGAACACCATCATTTGGGAAACACAATAAGAAGGCCCCCCATATTGTATGTAGAAGATGTGGTAATAGATCCTTCCATAGAAGACACAAAGAATGTTCATCTTGTGGTTTTGGTAGATCCTCTAAACTTAGAAACTATGCTTGGCATAGACACTAGATTTGCTCAAATAGACCCATAGTTAAGAACTCATTTCTGCTTAACAATTCAGATGATTCTGGGCCGGTAGATCAGTCTGGAAGATCGCTTCCTTGGCATGGAAGAGGCCGCGAGTTCGAATCTCGCCCGGTCCACCATAATTTTTAAAATTTATAAAAATCTCCAGTATTATCTTTTCGTGCCCCTAGGAGACTTCTTGTTAGAAGCTTAAATAATCTTTATATATTTTAACTGTAGTTTAGGATTATGGAAAAGTCATATGATGAGGATCTTGCTAAATTAATGTCAGAAGCTCGAGACTTATTTAAGAGTGCCAATTTTTCTGAT
>JAAFKJ010000147.1 GCA_021399395.1 Candidatus Heimdallarchaeota archaeon | reverse complement strand
TTCGTTCATTTACTGTAATAAAGATTTGAAGCATTTGGGGAGCATAACCTGGCTCCATAACCGTGATATTCAGATAGAATACACCTAGAGTACCTAATGGATCAATATTGATAATGATAGTATCGCTAACATTAGAATAACCAGAAGTAACAGAGATGTTTCCCACAACTTGAACTGTATCTGGTTGTGCTATATACTCCATTAGAGTTGTATCCCAATATAATATTCCAACAGTTACCCCTTGTTCATAGTAGATTTCTATGTCTGAGGAATAACCTGTATCAAAATCAGCATCTGTGGCTTTCGATATTACCGCTATTTCAATTATAACTGAAGCGTCTGCGTAACCGTTTTTGCCAAGTGTAATAGTTATTTCTACACCATTTACGGTTACATCTTTGTTAATGAATGTGAAATTGTATCTTCCTCCAGTCCACTCTACTAAACTAACAAAGGTGCAGCTGGTAGTATTATAGGAGAAGGTTTTGAATTCTGCCCCATATATGAGTTCCAAATGAGTAAGATCATTAAACTGAACCACCACCATTGTTTCATATCCAACATAAGAAACAGCAGGTGTAAAGACAACATTTTCAACAAGTTCTGTATTGATAATTAGAACTTCCAGATTCCCTAGTTCAAAATCTGTTATAGTCGCATAATTTGCCAATGTTACTGTTATAGAGATTTTAATGGCATTTGTAGTATCATTATCATTAGTAACTACTATTCGATATGAATTCCCAACAGGATTTACAACTAAATCGATACCTGAAACATTTGCTGAGGGAGTCACCACTGCACCTGCTAGATCCAAAGAATGATTGGTATCTACAAATCTAAACTCAAATGTAGCATCGTGATAAACATATATTGTTGCAGGAGCTATGTCAATTTGAATTTCTGTTTTTGGAGCAGTTATTTCGAAAGAATATACATCAGATACATATACACTGGAATAATTAGCTTGATAGTCATTGATTAAAACCTCAATATAAACATCGTAGAAACCAACATCTAAACTTCTAGACGTAGTACTAATATCTAAAATCCACTCTTTTGGAGCACCATCATATGTGAAAGTATAATCAGCTGGAGATGTTAAGTAGTAAGAAGTTCCATCATAAAGAGTTACATTCAAATCAGTATAGTAATTTAGATTTACATCACCAGTAACATCATGTAACGCTATATAGAAAATTGCGTTATCCGTATAGTTTGTAGATGTTGAGCTAAATTGAGGGTTTAATGATAATTCATAAAATATTGTTAAATCAAATGAAACTGATTGATCTTCTAAAAATGCACCAGTTAATTGAATGTCGACCGTATATGTTCCGACACTGAAATCTACTAATACTGAAGTGTTATAAAATGGAGCATAATCATCAAGATTACCATTGTTGTTCCAAGTTGCGTTAGAAACAATATAAGAAACTTGAGCATCTGGAATTGACTTTCCAGTTGTAAAGAATGGTTCACTAATGTTATAATAATAACCTTGTATAATAAACGAATCTAATCCTTCTCTAGTAATATCAGCAGTTGTCCATGTATCACTGTTTGGGGTTATTTCCCACTCAATTTCCCTATCAGTCTGCGTTTGAACAACTATTCTTTGAGAATAATATCCAACCTCTGTTCCATTGTTCCACATAACTGCTGCAGTCCAAAATCCTGCTTTATCTGTGCCATAGACAGAAGGATCAAATGTAATCACTTCATTGAAATATCCACCCGCCACATTTGCTATTCCTCCCAGAGTATAGAAGGATACATCCACATAAGATAAATTTGCATCCAATGATGTTTTTAATGAAACAATATTTCCATCAGGATCATAAATAGTATAATTCAGGAATCCTGTTGTATCGTTAGTTAGAATTCCTACATCATATTTCACAATCGCTTCTACGTATACTGAAGAACCAGTATTCCCATAAGCATTTATTGTATCCGTTGTCCAATATCCAAGGTAAAAACGTTCAGTTTCAGAAATACCATCTGTAAACGTAGCTGAATATAGATGGTTTGGACTCGTAGTTTCTATCCACCATTCGCCAGCATTAGAACTGTTTCCTAGATAAATTATATAGTAATCAATTAGTTTCTCGAAAGTAAATGGTGTTGTTGTATTATAATACCAATTAAAAGTACCAGACCAATCCTGTGGTATGTTAACCGTCATATTTCTATCAACTAGTGTATACGTTGTAGAAGCTGCAAGTGTAGACCACGTTATATTCCAATCAATTGTCATTTGGTCGAAAGTTGAGTTAGTTATTCCATATACGGAAGAAGCTACATATGTAGCATGATAAGCATAATTTGTTGAAAAATTAATATCAACAGATGTATTTGCTTCTAGTAGATGGTCTCCTGTAAAAGGTCCTGAGAATACAGCATTATTAGTTGAAATCGATACAGAATTATCAGTTAAAGCAATTTGATCAGGACTACTAAATTCAAGAGCATGATACGTGGAATTTACTGGGAGTAGTTCTACAGATAAAGCTAAATTATAGCTAAATGTAGCCCAGCTCAAAGTTGGACCATTAGTGAAACTTCTGAATGCCAATCCATCATTGTGAGTTCCATTATAATACCACCAAGCATGAGGTGCTGTAGGTCCTCCTGATGCGGTTAAATTTGCAACGATGTAGTAAGTGCCTTTTGTTAAAGTTAAATCTGCAAAATCAAAAACAGGCATTTCTGGCCATGTAGAAACAGGTAACAGACGTGGTTCATAAGGACCCATTGATGCTAGGATATCAGTTTGATTTGGTTTTCCTGTTCCATCGTCTGATACTAATGTTAATTCAACTCTATCAGCTGAAATACCAGGAAAACCCCATAGGTAAATCTTTGCTTTTGTAAAATTAGCATAATCCCATTTGACTTCAAATCCTTGAGCATAAACAACTACTAAATCGTCTCTTATTTCAACATATTGAGATTGATCTACGTTAGCTTCTAACGCATAATAGTCTGTAGTTGCTTGCATGCTTGTTATATCATATTGTAAATAATCATCAGTATAACCTAAATCAGTGATTGAATAGGAATCTCCTACAAAATCTGGATCATCAGGATAATTCAAATTATACTGTAAATTGAGCGATTGTGAATCTGAATAAATAAGTTCATCATCTATATTGAAATTATCTCCAGTACCTGATGAAGATGAAATAGGTACATATGGTGAACCAATTTCCTCAGGTCTAATGTCAGTTTTAATTCCCTCGTCTAAAGAAATAGGATCTGTTCTATATTCAAGATTGTCCGGAATAAATGAATCTCCATATTTGTTAGAATAATCATTAATTTGACCAGAAGAAGCATATATCTGTGGAATTGGTGCGAACATTACTGAAATCAAAATATAAAAAGATAAGATGTATACAGTAAACTTTTTGCGTTTACATATATTACTAGGAAGCTTCATTATTCTATACTTTCATCTAACTTTAAAAAATCCTTCGACAAAGGCTGGAGGATTCTTGAAAACTAAACAGAACCCATTTTATTTTTGTCGGGTAGAATTCCTGGAAATATCCCCAATATTCTTCTGAAGCCCGATGGAACGTTTATCTCTGAAACAACTATTGCACCATCTGCTGAGATATCGATTAGATTGAAACTATTTTCAAATGAAGAAGTATTTTGAGATGCTAATGTGTTGCAGTTTACAAATGCAGTTCTTTCAACTCTTGTACAGAAAGCTTTTCCTAAGTGTCCAGAGAGAACTAAATTTACGCCTGTGTTTGTAAGTAATCTTAGAACATCCCCAGCATCTTCTAGAGCTGAAGTTTCTCTAGTACCTGGGATGGGTATAAGATGATGATGCATAACAACAGTGTGAAATTTATCTAAGGTTTCTTGTCGAGTATGATAGACATATCTTTCCAATCTGTTTTGAACAGTTCTACCAACAACCCCTATTTCTGTTTCAGGAACAGATGTATTCAAGATATAGAAGCATGATTTATTCTTCTCAAAAATACTTTCTGTATCAAAATGTTTGTGAGAAAGAGTTTCTCCAAAACCTTTAAGGTCATTAGGACCTGGACAGAATACCAATTTATCAGAATAATTTACAAAATTTTCAACAGCGAGCTCATAATCTGAAGTTCTCCCTTTGGAGGTCAAATTTCCACAATGGAGTATTAAATCAGGATTAGTTGAATCGATTAAGTCCATACCTTTAGTAAATAACTCTGAATGACCATCAAATGAAGTACCAAAATCTGTACCTGAGATTTGAGCTAATCTTAACCACTTCCCTCCTGCAGAATCAACCATCCGGAATCTTCTGGTGATTGTTTTAACTTCATTCCTAATTAGTGTTCCATTTGTTTCCATTATTTTGGTTTTCACTTCTTTTTCAGGTGTTATCTCTACATAATTCAAAGAGCGAGGGCCACCGCTTCTTGTCTTATAACTTGAAACACTTCCTGCTGAAACTATAATTGTATCCTCAACCTTGTAAACATTGGGATGATGTTTGTGTCCTGTGAAAACAGCATCAACATTATGATCCAAAAGTACAGAAAGCATATCTCCAGCATCAATAGCATTAGATCTTTCTCTACCAGTTTTTGGGATAGGCAAAATATGATGATGAAAACCAACAATCTTAATTCTAGCATCACCGTATTTCATCAAAATCTTCTTAGTATAATCTAATGCTTCTCGTCCAAACCTTCCACCATCTTGATCTGGGATACATGAATCTAAACCAATAAAAAGAACATCATCTGAAAACTCATGAAATTCTCTTGGGCCAATTTTATTCTCCCAAACTTCAAATCCACCACTTCTACTGTCGTGATTTCCTATAATCCAGTATGTTTTTGGAGAATCAATTTTTCGTCTTAGTTCATCAGCCAAGGTGAACTCTTCAATTAAACCATCTTGAGTTAAATCTCCAGCAAAGATAGAGAAATCATGAGGAGTGCTATTTATCACATTTACAGCTGCATCAAAATTTGGTCTAATGAACTGTTGTCTAGGCGTAATGTGAGTATCACTGAAATGAATGATTCTAACAGGATCTGCCATTAATAACAGTTAGAAAGTTTAGCTAATTATCTTTATCGCTTGTTTGTTAGTGATTGCACCTATGCGAAATCTTTAACTTGTATCATTCATAGGGTATTGTGATGACACTTAGAACGTATGAAACGGATGATCCAGTATCGAGTGTAATGACTAAAGGCACATTATCTATTAAGTCATCAAAAAACCTAAATAATGCTATAACGATAATGGCTGATTTTGATATTGGATCTCTGCTTGTAGTTGATAATGGAGATGCTGTGGGCATTATAACAAGTAAAGATATTATCAAGATTATTTCACAGGAACAAGACCTGAAAAAGGTAAAAGTGAGAGAAGTGATGCAAGCACCAATTATCAAAATCAAATCAGTTGATACGATATCCTCCGCATTGCTTAAAATGAAAGAACAAAAAATAAATCATCTAATTATTGTAGATGGTGACAAAATAGTTGGGATGGTTAATCCCCTTAATCTTCTGATTTAAAAAAGTGTTCAGAGTATTAGAGTTAAGTTTTTCAGTGAGTTTTTGTACTCTTTTTTAGGAACTAAGTGTTGAAGTTGAGTAGTGAAGGACTAAATCTATCTCCTGATTCAGTTAGGAAGAAGCAAAAACTGAAAATAATTCTATCAACAATAGGAGACAGTTTAGAGAATGTTTTCAAAACGCAAATATTTGAAAATACTGGAGAGATGCCCACTGCAATCTCAATCAAGGATGTTAATTCTGTTGAGAAAGGAACATCAAAATCTAAAGTTCACTTTGTAACTTATTATCTTAATACTAATATTGGTGAGCATTCAATCAACCTTGTTGTGAAATTTTCAGCAGATGATGTACGGTTTAATAAAGAAATCAAAAACTATGAAATTATCTCAATGGTCCCTAAGAGATTTCCTGGGATCTATATCCCTCAAATACTTTACAAAAGTGAACAAAATAGAAGTATTATCTATGAAGGAGTTACTGGAAAAAGTTTCAGAGAAACAAATGTCGAAAAAGACTATAAACACAAACTAGCTGGACAAACTCTTGCAGCTATTCATGGAACAGAAACTGGTAAATTTGTTACAGAACCTTACAAAAAACTTATTCTTTACTTGCTTTCAATATTAGGAGATTCATCCATCCAAGAAGAAATACTGGATTTAATGCTACCTTCTTTTGTTTCATTGGAAAAATCATTAGGTGCTACCATGATACATGGTGATTTCCATCAAGGCAACTTACTTTTCTCTTCAGATGTAACAACCATCACACAAGACGCGATTGAAGAATTTCCACCTAAGGTTAAAGTCTACATTATTGACCCTGAATTTATAATGACTGGGAGAGACAGATCAGAAGATATAGGAACGTTCTTTGCAAAACCATGTATGAAGGAGTTCCAGAAATATGGTAACATAGATGACACAAAGAAAGACATATTTGCATTTCTAAACGGTTATAATTTTGCTCTAAGAAAATTAGGAACGAATTTTGATCTAGAAGACTTGTATCCTGAAGATTTAACAATCAACTTTCATATTGCTTCGTATATTCTGTATGATATTAGCGATAGGATAGAGCGCAAAAAAAGCACACTAGATTCTTCTGATATTTACTCGAAATTAAGATTGTTAATGAAAGTGTTAAGTGAAAACATAATTAGTTTCTAAGAAAAAGTGGATTATTTATTTAAGAAATGTTTTGGATAGGGCCCATTTTGTCCTTATGAAATTTAATAATTCGAAATACAACTGACTTTCAGATGTAGAGATTAATTCTAGTCCGCTGGTTGTAGGATTATACGAAACTACAACAAAGAATGTTTCGCCCTTATAGCTTATCTCCACAAGAGCAGTAATCCCATCGATCACTGATAAATCTCCAAAAATTAAATTGACATTATGCAGGGTATTGATTATTTCAAGCATATCTCTACCTGTTATCTGCTCAAGAATAATCATATCTGACTTATATTGCCCCATCCCCGTTGAATCTGTGAAGTTTTGTTCAAGTTCAGTTTTCTTATCCTCAGAAATAAATTCAAATTCAATTTGTATTGTTTGAACATTTCCCAGATAGTTAATACGCTGTAATTGATTAGCTAAATGGTATATTTCTGGAGAGCTTTCAACTTTGTGACTCACAGTTTCTCACTAGAAATACATTAGATGAACAATATTTTATAAGCTTTGTTGTGGTTCTAACCATTTCATCTAGTGTTACATGGGTTTAAAATACGGAAATTTAGGAGTTTATATAAGAAAAGGTAAAGTAATGATATAGTAAGGAACGGAGCATGTTTGTATTAGGAAGATATTACGAGAAAAATATCGAGTATTAAAAACTATACAGCAATCTTACTATCGCGGATAAACCTACTAGGAACTATAGAGCAATGGCGGATAAAATACTGAGATTGCTTTTATAAACAAAGGTTATCTGTATAACTTACGAAGCAAGGGGAATAACCAAAATGGCAGATGAAGAAATACCAGTTTCAGGCAAGAAACTACTAACAATCTTGGAAAAAAAGGGACCATTAACTCAAAAACAATTAATTAAGGCTTCAGCAATTCCTGCAAGAACAGCAAGATATGCTTTAAGAAGATTGATTGAATTGGGGTTAATCGTCAAAAGAAGCAACTTAAACGATATGCGTAGTGTGTTCTATTTTTTGGTAGACGAAAACTAAGCCCCCTTTTTTCCTTTCTATCTTTTCTTTTGCAGCAATATAATTATATTTGACAATTTAATGAGTGTTGCTTTTCTAATTGTGATGAGAACATGAAGCTAACTCTTAAACCAAAGTGTATATGAATAAAATCATTGGCTACTCATATTATCATTTTTTGTTCTCATCGTGTTAGCGACCTGATTAAATGAAAATTTCTAGTTAGCTTCACTATTCTTTACTGATTCGGATATTTAAATACCAAAGAAAGAAATACCTTTGCTAATGAATCTATTCTTGATTATGTCTTTCCTTTTCAACAAAGTTTTTGTATTTTGAGAATGTTTTTACAACTATGAAGGATAACACTTGTGACATAGCCATTATAGGATCAGGGTTAACTGGAATGTCAGCAGCAATTGCAGTTTATTCAAAGAATCCTGATTTAAAGATCAAACTTTTTGGAATTCCATTCGATTCTAATACAGCAAAGAAAGGAGAAATCGAAAATATACCTGGCTTTGACAAAGTTGTTGGCGTAGATTTAATCCAGAAGGTAACCGAACAACTTGGTAAACTGAATTCAGAATCAGCTCAAAAGGTTGTTCAGGAAATGAATGATCAACAGGATAGTCACAAAGTTGATTTATCAGACTCTTTAGCTCTTTTAGATGAATCATCTTCAATTCTCAGCATAAGTGATAACGTTAAAACCGTTAACCAACTCGAAACAGGTTTTGAAGTACTTACAGATGAAGACACATATACAGCTAAGATAATAATTTTATCAACTGGCCTTCCTGAATTAAAAAATACTATTAAGGGAGAAGAAAACTTTGTTCATAAAGGGGTCTCTCATTGTGCTGTTTGTGATGGAGCTCTTTTCAGAGGTAGAAAAGCAGTGATTATCGGAACTGGTAATTTCATTGCAAGAGGAGCTTTGTTTTTAAGAAAATATTGTCGTAAAATAACTGTTCTTTGTCCAGATGCAGAACTAGGATGTGACAAAAGATTCTTGAAAAAAATAGAAGCAACTTCTAATATTAAGACTAACTACAATATCAAGTTAGAGAATGTAGAGATTATTGGAACAAATGTTGCTCAAGGTGTTAAGTTTACAAAAGAAGGTGAAGAAAAGGAGATTTCTACCGATGTTGTATTTATCGAACTAAAAGATAAACCAGATCTAAAATATCTGCAGAATTTTGATCTGAAAGTTGATGATAAAGGACATATTCATACCTCAGAGAACAATACAACAAATATCAGTGGAATGTTTGCAGCTGGCACAATCAGAGGAGAGATAGATTATGCACCAGTCTTAATAGGTGATGGGTACAAAACTGGTATTTATGCTGTTGAATACCTTGAAAAGTAAATTCGCATAATAATATGGGAATTCTTTTTATATCTTCTTTCTTAACTTATTGCTGTGAAAATTGCGTTTGTTTTTGCACATCCTGATGATGAATCATTGAGTTCAGGTGGCACTATAGCTAAGTATTCAAGTACTAACCACAATGTAAGTACAGTGTGTCTTTCTTCATCTCCAATTAGGAAGAAAGAATATCTTGATGCTACTAAAATTCTAGGTGTCCAAAGTCCCATCATCTTTGATTATGATGATGTTGCTAATCATGAAAAGGAGATAACCAAAGATTTCATCTCATTTATTTTAGAGTTCCAACCAGAAATAATCATAACGCATTTAGAAAAGGATTATCATAGCGATCATAGAACTAGTTATAGCATAGTTAGAGAGGGGATTGAATGGGCAGCTCATGAAACACAATATGAAAATCCTCATCTTGTTTCCAAACTCTATGTTGCAGAAACAACAATCCTAATCCCAAATCCCCACATACTAGTAGATATAACAGAATATTATGAAATAAAAGAATCTGCTATCAAATGCTACAAGTCTCAACTTTATAAGGGCGGAGAAAATTTCTACATTAAATTTCACAAGCATAGAACTTTGATGAGGGGAGCTCAAGCTTCCACTATTCATGCTGAAGCTTTTTCGCAGATTCCTTTGAAGAAAAATAGTCCGTTCTATGAGTCAAAACATTCGGAGCTTTAAAATGGATAAAGATTTGTTCTTTCCTGAAATTAGAAATTATATTGAATTCTGGTTTTTAGAAGAAAGAGAATTATTTCAGCAGTTAAAGGTTGAATGCAGAAGTAATTCTTTAGTAGAACAACTCAATCTTATATCCACCATATTATCAAAAACCTCAGAAGCATCTAATATTTTATTGTTTATCTTAGGAAAAATTCTCTATAATCTTTCATTAACAGATATATTAGAAGAAAAATTGGTAGAATATGATAATAATAATTATCTTAATCTTTGGCAAGGATTTTCTATATCACGTAAAGGAGAATATGAGACAGCTGAAACTATTTTCAAAACTCTCCTTGATAATCAAGATCATTTGATAAGTCTAGCTAGCAAAATAGGAATAGCTAGAATTAAAGATAGAAGAGGGGAGAAGAAAGATGCTATCTCAGAGTTTATCCAAATACGTGAAGAAATCGAGACATTCTTAGAGAGCGAGAGAAAATCAGTTTTCTTGGATTTATATCTCAACTGTGTTTATGGGGAACTTTGGTCTGCAAGAACCGAAAGAAATGTTGAAGATTCAAAGAATAATTGTATGGAAATACTTTCCACTGCGAAGGATTATGGGGACAGAGTACATATTGCAAAATTTAATGCACTCTTAGGAATCTTGGAAAAATACTCTGGCAATTGGAACCAGTCTAAAAATTACTTTGAACTTGCAGGGACACATTTTAAAGAACTTGGAGATAGGGGAGGAGAAGTGTCAGCAATTTCAAATCTTGCAGATGTTGAAAGAATGCAAGGAAATTTCGAAAGTGCTGAAAAACGACTTCTAAGTGTCATTCCTTTGTATGAAAAATGGAATGATAACAGATCTATAGCATTGGTTCATTCAAATTTAGGAGAGATATATGCTCAAAAAAGACTAATAACTACCTCTATTAAGGAATTTATCTTAGCTAAGGAAATATTAGATGAAATAGGTGCAAAAGATGAATTAGTTGATTATTCTTTAGCAGAATTATATTTAGAACAGAAAGAGATGATAGAATTTAATCAGATCTTGGGGGGCATTCTAGAAGGTAAAACAACTGAAGAAATTGAGCAAAACCCCCATATTTTATATTTCTTTGGCAAAAAGGAAATATTGAATTTGAATATGTCCAAGGGGAAAAATTATCTGAACCAAGCATTAAATGTGTCAGTAAAGAGAAGAATGGATCATTTATCAGCAAAGATACTTATCGATCTCATCCAAGTCATTCTGTTCAACTATTTATCCAATCCAAAAGAAGAAGACCTTAACTTATGTGCAAAGTTACTAGATGATTTGAAGGTCTTTACAATTGAGAAACAACCGGATACGACGCTTAAGCCAATTTTACTAGATGTTGACAAAAATTGTAAAACTATTTTTAAAACTAGCAACATTCAACAAAAACGAAGATTGATTTTGGAAACTCAAAAAATCATTAAAGAATTGGTCGACTTAATTAGATATAATGTCCCTCTAGTTGCCGATACTACAACAATTACTCCAAACCAGCTCATTATTTTACATAGGTCTGGGATTCCATTAAAGAGGTTTCTAAGAGACGAAAAAATCGTTGATGACATACTTCTTTTTGGTGGAATGGTCAGAGCTGCAAAAGATATAATTTCAGAAATTTTTTCTGGAGAAATCGGAAGAGTAATGAAAATTGATTATGGTGAGGATATAGTAATATTGGCCGAATTTGGTCATAAAGAAACAGGAACTGTAATGATAACAAGAAAGGATACTTTCCATCAACGTAGAGCTTTACATGAGACTGTTAAAGAATTAAATAAAATCGAATATCCTGCTAAATTCCATGGAGAAATGAATGATAAAATGGAACAAGAAATAGATGAAATCATATTCAGATGGTTTGGGGAAGGATATATAGGGGAAAAATAAAAAAGGATGGCGGGCCAGGCAGGACTTGAACCTGCGATTCCCTACTCCGCAAGCAGGTGCCTTATCCAGGCTAGACTACTGGCCCAAAATGCAGAGTCAAACTTAGACTATTCCTTACTTTTTTCTCCCCTCTTTATATTTTTCGATTAAATAACATTAAAAACTATGTAAGATAATTGATTTTCTTATATCGCTCTATAATTCTCTTATTTATATCCACTTTTTCCTTTTTATTGTAAAAATCCCACACTTTTATCTCCTTTAACCCATTTGATTCAAGAACTGTCATTTTTACTGGTTTAAGATTTTTCATGGAATCAATTGTAATTTTGGCTTCACTTTCTAATTCTTCTAGTCTGAGCACCAAACGCAAGTAATGTTCAAATAAATGATAATCATTCCACAACAATTTGAAAAGATCTTGGATATTGATGTGGTCTTGTTTTTCTGTGATTGTTTGAAGATGGGTTTCTATAGTTCTTTTGGCTGAAGTACGAGCTTCTTCATTATCTCCCCAAAACCTTGTCATTTACTTTCAGTACTCTCTGTCCATTGAACCTATTTAAACCCCACAAAAATTGAACTGGGAAATTATTGTAATTCAGTATATTTTCTTTAAATTTCAAGTGAAGTTTTATTAATAACATGTTAGTTTCTAAATTCGAAATATGTTAGACCTTTCATACTGAGGTGAGTAAGTTTACAGATATTACAGATAATAAAAAAATCAAGGATTTATTGAATAGAGAGAAAAATCTCATCAGATTTGGACTTATGACTTATATGTTACCAATTCAAGGCGCAGCATCAAATAAAGTAATGATAGATAATCAAGAACTCTTAATGCTTGGTTCATATAGTTATCTTGGATTAGTCAATCACCCCGAGATAATTGCAGCAGCACACGAAGCTATCGACAAATATGGTAGTGGTGCTGGTGGAGTAAGATTACTCACAGGAACAGCAGATATCCATGAAGAATTAGAGAAGAAAATCTCTGATTTTAAGAAAACTGAAAGTGCCATAGTCTATAGTAGTGGATATGTAACTAATATGACATTAATTTCTACACTTTTTGGTAAGGACGACCTGATCGTCATTGACAAATATGATCATCAAAGTATATACGATGGTTGTATTTTATCAAAAGCAGATTGGAAGAGATTTAATCATAATGATATCGGTGATTTAGAGAAAGTATTAGATGAACATCGATCCAATTACAAGCGGGTACTAGTGGTTGTTGATGGCGTATATAGTATGGATGGCGACATAGCATCCATGCCAGAGATTATTGAAGTTGCTAAACAATATGACTCCTTTACTATGGTCGATGAAGCTCATGCTCTTGGTACAATAGGTCCAAATGGCAGAGGTGTTGACGATTATTTTGACCTTAAACCTGGTTCTGTGGACATCTATATGGGAACATTGAGTAAAGCAATTCCCTCTATTGGTGGTTATCTAGCTGCTAAAAAGGAAGTAATTAGTTATCTTAAATTCACTTCGAATGCATTTGTTTTTAGTGCAGCTCTTCCCCCCGTTTGTGCTGCTGTAGCACTAAAAGCTTTTGAGATTATTGAAAATGATAAGGATCTCATTAGAACTCTTCAAAAGAACTATACACACTTTATCAAAGGAGTGCAAGAATTAGGGTACGATACTTTGAAGAGCAAAGATACTCCAATAGTTCCCGTCATAATTGGAGATGATACCAAAACCTTCCGTTTTGCAAAGAAAATGAAGAAAGAAGGTATTCTTGTCCCTCCAATAGTTTATCCAGCTGTTCCAATGGAAGCAGGACGATTACGTTGTTGTGTTATGGCAACCCACTCAGAAGAAGAAGTTGATTATATTCTTGAAACTATGGAAAAAATAGGAAAAAGTATGAAAGTAATTTGAGGATCTATTTGTATTTAATTCTAACAAAAACAGATAGTTTTATTTTGTATAATGATATAAAGCACTTGAACGAAGCGAAATGGCAACTATCGGCATATTGCTGAGGAACCTCCTGACTCCATAAAAATCGATGTGGATGTAAATCCACCATGTGAGAACATGGCTCTTGGAACAGAAACGACACGACCTATATTCAGAGACAATGATGCGATGAATAAAGTGGTAACATCTTTAGAGATAATTTGCTGAGGAGAATATAGGAAACGGTGAAACGGTCAATCATCGAGGAGCAAGCTTAAGTAGAGTTCGTATGAACTGGGTAAAGCGCTTAGACGAATGTTGCCCGGAAGGTCCTAGACGGCTTCCCAACAGAATCAGGGGTATTTTCGCATCGTTCATCATTTTTTTATTTTTTTATGGAAAAAACTGTTTACTCACGTTAAACTTATTAAACTAATAAGAAATATTTAACTTGAATAATAGAATAGAAGTGTAATTTATGTATAGGAGGTCATTGGAAAAACGAATCAATATACTAGTTGTAGGATTCATGTTTTTTACTTTCTTGTTTAATCCTTCATATCATGTAGTTGAAGCGATGGACCATCCTAAACCTAACTCACAATATCCAGCCCTCAACATTCTTGAGAATGCAACGTTTATTATGGAGTTGAATTCATCTAGCTTGACAAGAGGAGAAGATGATCTCCTTTTATCACTCCAATATACTTATGAAAGTAATGATACCTATATACCAGATTCATATATTGAATTGAATATAACAAATCCAGCTATTGAAGTAATTTATGAGAATACCATACTATTAAATGAAACATCTACTGGGTATGTCAATCACACTATACCATGGTCAACATTCAATAGTCAAGATGCTGGAAATTATACAGTAAATGCATATGCAAATAGTACAACTGCTGAGATGCAATATGCTTCTGATACATTTGAATTAATAGTTCTTCCATTTGGAAAATTAAGAATGTACTTTCCAAACGGTAGGACTGTTTATCTTGATAGAGAACAGAATAATAATGTCCCATTTACAATTTCAAATACAGGTGGTACAACAGTTACGAATGTTACAGTTACTAATGAAATAGATAAAACAGGCACACCAGGATCAATTACTCGATCAATCTCTGTTTCGAATCTAGAAATTGAAGGTGGAGATAGTATTTCTGATTATGTTGGATTTTATCCTGACACTTATCTCTATCAGAAACACTCTTTCACTTTAACCTATCGAACAATAGATGACCCAGAAACAGAAAAAGCTACAGAAAGTGACACTCTAGAAATTATTGTTATGCCAAATATTACAATTGATAGTTGGTATTTGCCCATTAATGTCACCATGGGAGAACAATATACAATAAAATATGAAATAACCAATAATGAAGGAGAATCGCTATATGTTCTACCAATAGTGGATTGTGAAAACATTGACTTTGACAGTATTGATAGTTCTTCAAGAATAACTTCTGGAATTAACTATTTATCATTTGAAGGTAATCCGACCAGCTCAGGATCTATTGCTTTGTTTTTCACTATAGATTTAGAGTGGACCACAGTTGCTGAAACAAAATGGTATACAAATATACTTCTGACTAGATTTCAAGAAGTTTTAGTTATCTCAATAGAAGATTTTGTTAATCCACAGATAACTATACAAATTGCTTATGGGATCGTATTTACTACTTTACTTCTGGGAGTAGCATATTTCTCAAGAGATATTTTTCTTGGTTTAGCTAAAAGAGCTCAGATTTCTCGAGAAAGAATTTTTCCAGAATTAAATTATCCATTTGAAACAGCAATCTTAGATGGTTCCAATATCGCTTGGGAAGAGAAAAATACTTCAAACAAACCTAAAATTGCAAATGTTGAATCTATGATAAACAGATTGAGTAGAGCGAATTTTAAGAAAATAATCACGGTTGCTGATGCTGCACTCAGATACCAGATTGATGAGCAAAAAAGACTTGATCAATTGGTAAAAGAAGGAGCAATAAAAATGCTTCCAGCACGAGTAGATGGTGATAAATTCATCTTACGTTTAGCTGATGAAGAAAATGCAATGGTAGTAAGTAATGATATGTTTAAAGAATTCCGTGAGGATGCACCATGGGTTGACGAACGTAGGATACCATATACCATTCTTGAAGGAGAAGTTTATTTACACCCAACAGCAGCATCACCCTCTCAGGATGCTACAGACTCATCTAGTGACAATAAGAAACAGAAGGATAATTCAACACAGAGTAAGTGAAACTTCGTATAAAACCGAGTCATTATATAGTGTTATGTCAAAGAATATATTGATAATATTATGAATATGGACCGAGGGTATTATGATTTATCAAGTTTTAAACAAACTAGTGATAATAGTTTAAAATTAGATAATCTGCCTACTGATTACTTCTATAGTACAGAGTATGAATATATGACTCTGCCTGAGGTTCAATTACTACTTACATTATCAGATTCTAATATTTCATATAGTTTTTCAGGATTAAGAAAGACCACTGATCTTCATCAGCATCAGCTTACAAAAGCATTGAAAAGATTACAAAGTAGGAAGTATCTATCTAAAAATGATATAGGAACCTATGAATTAACTTATTCTGGTGGCAGATACACAAAATCACTAATTAAGGATCTTCTAAGTGCCAAAGCTATAAACATACAAGGCAATAACTATAATTCCCAATGGAAGAAAATAAAAACTGTACCCCCTTTAGAACAAGAAATAGTAACTTCAATTCTTGAAAAGAGATGGTTTGGTAACTTTCGTTTTCTTTACAAAAGAGAAATAAACTGTTTTATTCAATTATGTTGGGAAGATTCCGAAAATAATCAAGTTCGCTTGTTTATTCACAAAGATGGAACAATTGATGTTGAGTATAGAGAAAACCAATCTACTAGTTCAAGTATAGGGATGGTTGCAAATTGGGTAAGTAATGAATTATTAAACCTAGATGATGTAAGCATTGATGTATATGAAGATGAAATAGTAACTCATATCGATGAAACAACTTACAATTGACATAAACAATCAAAACACTAAATATTTAAACAGAAGATAATTAAAAAAACTGAGGTAATATTATGAACAATCCAAACTTTAATGGGATGACAAATAACCCATTTATGGATCCTAAACATGGTACGACAACAATTGCATTAAAATTCAAAGGTGGAATTGCAGCTGCTGCTGATAAAAGGGCTTCTATGGGTTCTTTTATCGCATCTAAAAAGGCAAAAAAATTGCATGAAATCAACGATTTTACAATTGCTACCATTGCGGGATTGGTCTCAGATGCGCAATATCTAGTTCACCTGACACGAGCAAATCTAAACCTCTACGCACTAGGAAGAGGATATGATCCATCTACAAAAATGGCAGGAAATCTTCTTGCATCCATTATGTACGAGCAATATAGAGCATATTTCCCCTATTATGTGAGTATGATAGTAGCAGGTCTAGACAAGGATGGAGGTCACATCTACACATTAGATATGGCTGGAGGAATAACTGAAGAAGACTTTGCATCTACCGGATCAGGCTCTTTAGTCGCATATGGTGTCCTCGAATCACAATGGAAAGAAGACTTAACTGAAGAAGCAGGTTTGAAGATTGCTATTACAGCATTAGCTACCGCGACAAGCAGAGATACTGCCACAGGTGACGGAATGGATGTTTTAGTAGTGAACAAAAAAGGAGTCAAGAGATTGACTGCTGCTGAAGTAAAGAAACATTTGGAGGCATAAGAAAATGTTAGGACCACAATCAATGGGATACGATAGAACAACAACAATGTACTCACCTGAAGGACGTATTATTCAAACAGAATATGCTAGAGAATCTGTCAGGAGAGGAAGTATTGCAGTCGGCATTAAAAGTAAACACGGTGTAGTACTTGCAGGATTACTCAGAATCGTTGATTTGAACGAACCAGATTTGAAGATTCACAAAATATCAGAAAATATTCAAGCTATATTTGCTGGAGTTGCAGCAGATGGTCGAATTCTCATCTCTCGTTCTAGATTAGAAGCAGAAATATTCAGACTGACTTATGCAGAACCATTGGATGTTAGAGGGCTCTCAATTAAAATAGGAGATTACATCCAAGTATTTACTCAACAAGGTGGTCTTCGACCATTTGGAGTAGGGTTACTATTTGGCGGTTTAGATCAAACAGGTCCAAGTCTCCATTTCGTTGATCCTGGTGGCGGAGTAATGTCTTGCAAAGCTAAGGCAATGGGTGAAGGTGATTCTGAAGCTATTGCTTATTTGAAAGAAACCTACAACGATGATTTAACCACTGAACAGATGGTTGAAATCGCTAAGGAAGCTGTTCGAAAAGCTGCAAGAGATGTCGAACTAATAGATGAAAATATCGTCATAGAAATTATGCCTTATAAAGCATAGTTACTTCTCTTTTTCTTTAATTTTTTTGATAGTTTATGTTATGAAATTAGGTTTTAATTTTCTCCTTAAGTGTACGCGTGAAAATACCCATGTATTATATGAGTTTTTGTGCTAAGTCATTTTTTATCTTCTTGAAGTCTATGTTACATAATATTTGGATAGCTAAAGATACAGGTGAATGCCTCTTTCATAAGAAGTATGGTAGCATAGACCACGATGAGAATCTTATAACCAGTTTTTTGAGCGCTATTGAGATTTTTGCACAAAATGTTGACAAGGGATGCGATTTTCTTCAAACAAAGAATTATAAGTTCATTTATTCTACTTCCGAACAAATTGTTTCAGTCGTTTGTACTGATTGTGACGATGAAGATAGTGGGATTAGATCAGATTTAAAAAGCATTCAAGATGAATTCAACAACCGATTTGAGGATGAACTTAAAGATTGGAATGGACGAGTAGAGCATTTTTCTTTAATGAACGATTATGTTGACAAACATTTAAAGAAATATAGCACACCTACTGAAAATCTTGCTAATACTAAACTTGAATTAAATCCTAAAATTATCACACAAGATATTAATAAATCATATAGCCACCAGCAGAAGAAAGTTATTTCGCTTCTGAAATACAAAGGTGTTGCGACACTAAGCGATATTGTAAAATTAATGAAACTTACAGAAACTGATGCTCAATTAGCAGCAAAAGATTTGCTCAATAATGATGTAATTCGTCAGATTCCGATTTCTTAAAAAATTTCCAAAGACAAAAGATTTTAAAGTATTCATCTTCACCTCAAGATGTCATGAGTATAGCAGATTATTTTCTCGATAAGTGGAATCTAGTGGTTGATGGTAACATTACACTGATTTTAGGACTTATAATTACTGCTTTAGGATTATTTTTCTTAATATCTGAAATCAGAACAAAAATAAAACATGGTACAACTTCAGAAAATCTTATGCTAGCATCGATAGCTATGACTTTTGGGTTAGTTTTATTCTTTTTAGAGCATTGGTTATTGGGTATAGCTCTAAGTTTATTTGTTCTTGCAGTTTACCAAACTTATCAATTAAGACATTCTCCAGTATGGAGAGAACTAATGATTATATCGGTCGTAACATACTTTGTCTTCTTAGTTGGAACTGTTGGGGACAAAGTATGGGAACTTGTTACTCATGAAAAAACTGAGATTTTCACTGGTTGGGCATATAATCTCATGTTATATGTTTTCATTATTCTAGCTTTGATTTTCTTTGGAAAGAAATTTGTTCTAGTAAGTCGTCTCATGTCCCCCCAAGTTTTGTATCTTACTCTGTTTGCTATAGTTTATGTAGCACTTTATGGTATTGGAAAACTAGTTCCAGGATTTGATAACCTAACATGGAATTATCTGAATATCTACTATCATACTTTTTCCTACTTCTTTGATTTTAGCAATGCTTTCTCACTTCCAAAAGATGGTAATACTTTGGGTGGGCTTGTAAAGGCAGATACTTTCGTGGCTGACTCACTTCTAGTTGATAGAGTAGTTTTCCTATCTCTCGGACCTTGGGAGCTTATTATAATTCTTTCAATTCTGCTTTACTTCATATCTGGATGGTTACTAACTATACTTCTAGGCATCAAACCCACAGATGATGAGAGAGTGTTAAAGCTCGTTGAAGAAGTAAGACTAAAATTAGGAATCAGGAGAAAAGTCAAAGTTGGATTTGTTGAAGCTCCAATTCTGAATGCAATGGCGTATGGACCTTTGTTTGATCAAAGGGTTGCTATGATAGCATCCGATATAGGAGACTTCAGTGATGATGATATACGAGGTATCGTGGCTCATGAATTGGCACATAATAAACGAGCTCATATTATCTGGCTTCAGATATTAGCTTGGATTGAAATGATAATAAAGAAAGCTTTTCTCCTACCAGCTACTACATTGGATTATGCAGCTGTAAAAGTAGATATTGCTTTTGGATGGTATTTCCTCATTAGTTATGGTATAGTTGCGGTATTATACATATTTGTTAGAATTCTTGAAGGAGACGCAGATTTACAAACGAAAAAAGCAGGTTATGGAAAGGAATTAGCTCAAGCATTGTACAAACTAGAAGGTTTCTATCAAGGTGTCGCTGGTGATTTTGGTTTAAATGTACAATTGTTAACAGGAAAAGAATTTACAGAAGATGAAAAATTAAGATTTCAAGGAGAGGCAGCAATAAGGCTCTATAAGCATATTTACAAACCAGGAAGATGGGATATGGTCGCAAATATTTTTATGTCTCACCCAAGAACAGCTTATAGAATTGTTGCAGTTGTTGATGAAAGGTTTTCTCCCGTAAAAGGAGCGCTTTTACCATTTTGGTTCATTTTACCAAATTTCATTAGAAAAAGGTCACTTAAGAAATTGAGTGAAAAAAGAGAAGAATTCTCCACACTGATTTCAGAACGGTTTAATGAATATCATGGTGAGGATGGAGTAAAATCCTTCATTGAAATAACTCGAATGGATGAAGTAATCTCAGAAATAAAAGGGAAAAATATAGTTGCTTATGATCGAACTTTCGACAATATTGTTGAAGGAGAGGTTACTGGGATAACGATTAGTAATACTATCTGTGTTCCCATGTTATTAAATGTCAAACAGGATGATGAAGAAAAACAGATACTTCTAACTGATAATGTAATCCATGAAGCAAATATTGGTGAAACATATGTCCTGAAAAATGGGAAGATGGGAGAACTTGTTTCTTGGAAGACTTCTAAGAAATCTAAAGTTCCAATTTTTCAATTCAGATCTCTAGATGATTCAACTGAAGAATTTGAAAAATCTTATACTGGAAAATCTAAATCATATTTCGAAAAGAAAATCGGAGAAAATATTTTTATTTACAAAGATGGTGCAGATCGAAGAGCTGTTTTAGAAGACATTGAGTTTACAAATCAATTTTCTAATTCGATATTCAAATTGAAAGTATTCGAAAAAGAAGATATAAAAACTCATAACTATAAGGGTTCTGAGTTATTCTTTGAACTACCTCCTGCCCTTCTGCGATTATTGGAAGATAAAATTGAACAGCAGACATCGCTTATTGAAATGATTGTGGGAAAATCAGTAATTTTGTTTACTAAGGAAGAGTTAGAAACAGGTATAGCTTGTATGGTGACTGAGGTAAATGATGAGAAAATAACTTATTCTATAAGAGAAAAAACACATGAAGTAGAGAGAAAGAAAGTCGACTACGTCTATGTTTTCTCAGACACTCCTAAGGCTATGGTTAAGAAGCACATCTCCTTATTTGATCGCTTGATTGCTAGAATATCTAATTGGAAAGAAATGAAGTATGTTTTTGGATAGAAAAATTAGAAAAATCTATCCTTTTTCATTTTTCTCAAAACTGGCGTCTCATGTTTTTTGTCAATAAACTACGTTTTTTGATATTTCCAGTATATTACGCTGGTAATAAGGTTTATTTTTAATAATCAATTACACTTTTGTTCAATGAGCAAAGAAGAATCTGTCATAAACTATGTACTTAGAAATGAGTTCAATTTAAGAAAGATACCTATTAGAGAAAATGCTTCTTTCAAATTTGGGAGGCAGAAATATGTGATAGATTTTTATCTTCAGGATAAGAATATAGGTATAGTTACTATGAACTGGAAAAGAACAATTCCTACAAACAAACTTCTTCAACTCGAGCAGTTGATTATTTCATTGAATTTGAAAAAGCTGGTTCTAATCTGCAATTCAGTTAGTACTAATGCAAGAGACTTTCTTGCCCGAAGGGATATACCTATTCAGATAATACATTTGAATGAAATCATCTACAAAGAAAAGAAAATAGAAGATCTGATTGCTAGTTATTAAAGACTAAAAGTATGATTCAAGAAGAGTCTGTTTTGATAAGGGGGATGCGTTAAAACCCAATTTTCTTAATTCCGCCGCAAATCTAACATTATCACCGTATATTGTGTAAATCTGATCAGGATCACATTTGTTACAAATCTCAATTAATTCTTTAAAATCCGCATGATCACTTATAGTGGTACCATGATCAACCGCCATTCTAAATTTGTAATTAGGTGATATACACCAACCACTAAAAGCAAAAAGCTTGACTCCATATTTCTGTTTTAGGTGAGAAAAAAAAGCGTCTCTACCAGATTTTAAAGGTGTATAAAGTATCCAGTTATTACTTTTTTCTAGTAATTCAGTTTCTTTTGCTTCCTCATATGCTGTAGCAGGAATAGAACCCCCGACATTCTCCTCTAGCAGTAAGGAGTTGATTTTGTAATTTGCACCATGCATAACTATTGTTTCAGACAGATCTGAAAATGCATGATATAGCATCTGTGCTTTTCCTAATGCATAACCCATCAAAACAACAGGAATGTTATTTTCAAGATAATTTGAGATCTGTTCTCTTGTTTCTTTTATTATTTCATTATACTCTGGGAAGATATATTCAGGAGAACCAAAGGTGCTTTCAACTATTAATTTATCACATTTTTCAGGTTTGAATGGTTCTAAGAAACCTTTCTCCCTTATTGATACATCTCCAGTGTATATCAGTTTACCTTCATCTGAATCTAAGATCATGGCAGTAGAACCAACAATGTGACCACTAGATATCTGTTTAATAACGAGTTCATCAGCAGAATAAGTCTCATGATAAGTTGGATCTTCAAAATTTGATGTTAAATGTTTTAGGAGGATCTGTGTTATTCGAGAAGTAATTATATCTGTTTTTGGCAACCTTCTAGGTATATGATCAGAATGAGCATGACTGTAAAAAACTAAAGGGTAGTAAGTAGAATTTGTACTATCACAAGCTATTTTCCAGTTCTTACCTTTAACCTGGGTTGCTTTTGATCTATAGATTCTCATTCTGCTCTTGTACAAATTTAGTTTTTAGATTATAAATCTGTGTTTGTCATGATTACTCAAATACTCTTTTTCACAAGTGTAAAACCACACCTTGCACATTTCAGTATATAAGAATCAGCTCTAGAAGCTTTTCCAGCATGCTCAAGATTATATCTACAATTGGGACAAAAAATATCTGTAGGTTCAAGAGCTAAAATCCTATCCATTTCAATTACGAAATGTTGTTGTTGTTCAACAATCTCAGACATTGTTGAAAGAATGAAACCTTCCGTATACTTTGAAATTATAACTATGTCTTCTCTTGCAACTGGAAATTGTTTAAACCACTCATCTAACCCTGAGATTTTTCCAAAAGAATCGATATGACACCCAAAAATCTCCTCGTATGATTCCATAAAAAATAAAACCCCTTCTTTGGGGAACATCTCTCTATCATCTTCAGAAATTTGGATAGATGAATCATCAATTTCCCCTTTACTGAGGTTTTGAACAATAAATCCTACGTGCAATTAAGTTCTCTCCATTCAAATAGAAAGATGATTGAAGATGTGTTCTTCCTTTACATAAAGAAGTACTTACATCTTTATTTCTTTTGCCTCGATTCTTTTAGTTGAATAAACTCATCAGGCACAACAGTTTTCATCTTTTCAGGTGCTACTTCGAATGTTACTTTAGTAGCAGCAAAACTTACAATTTCACCTTCAACTTCAACTGGAAGAGCTTTCCCTAATTCTAAACTGATTTTGCTTCCTCTAATGTAATGAACATTCTTTCTTCCTAAATGATTTCCACCTTTTAATACATTCAGAAGATTGATTTGATCCATCTTACCAATATCATTTGCGTAGCAAATAGCAAAATCTGGTTCGAATGCATAGTTATCTGGAAGTATTTGAAAACCTGCTCCGAATCGATGACCCACTCCTGCTGCCAGAATAACTAATCCACCATCAGAGGGTTCTTGATCATCAACTTGGATTTTTGTAGGAACTAACCTGTATTTCAATACACCTTTGAGTGCTAGATAGTAATATTTCAAAAATCCCCTTAACCATTTAGCTTCTGTAAAAGCGGATACAGAAATAGTTGCTCCTACACCTGTATCTGCAATGTTAACGAAATAACGTTTATCGTCATCTGCTGTAGCAATACCTACTGTGAGATCTAAAGTTTTGCAGTTAACTAAGATATCTAAGCTTCGCTGAAAATCATCATCAAGAAGTATGCCTCTAGCAAAATCATTTCCATTTCCTAGTGGTAAAACTCCAAAAGTAGCACCTGTACCATATAAGCCATTTGCAACTTCATTTACAGTTCCATCTCCACCAGTTGCAACAATAATATCAAAGTTATTGGCTTCTTCTCTAGCAATCTCGATCGCATGCTTAGGTTCTTTTGTATATATAGTAGTATGTCGCATACCGCGCTTCAAAATTTCTTCTTCAACATTTGGCCACATCTTTCCTATAGCACCATTTCTGGCTTCAGGATTTACTATAAAGAGGTACGATGTCATAGTAGAAGAGGAAAAACGGATATATTTAAACTTTAAGCCGAAATAGATTGGAGCTCCGAGGGGGATTTGAACCCCCGTTCTGCGACTTTCTCGAAGATTTACGAGATCACCGCTCTAGCCAGGCTGAGCTACCGGAGCGTCTCTTGCAAAGATAATTTGATCTCATTTAAAGATTTATTCCTCTAATCAAATTAGATGTAAGAAAAACACTCAAGATGATAGATGATTTCATTCCAATGGGAATGTTGCATATCCTCGGAACTCAATCCAATCCTGCAATTTCTCATCGATTATGTCTTGAATTGCTTCTTGATCTATATTTCTTGACATTTCTTCATCTTGCGTTAACATTGCCATTATGTAACGATCACCGCCAAAGCGCAAATCTCTGAGAATAAAAATCTCATTGATTTCGTCTTCGAGGGTATATCTCCTTATTCTTAAAAATGGCTCTCTCATATTCACTATTGTTTCAATGGCTTCGTAATATGCATTGTGTGATAAGTCTACAAGATTTTCTTCTTTTGCATATTGCGCAAAGCACACATTACTTCTGAAGTCATATAGCCCAAAGAAGTCTGCTTTTAGTTCTTCAGCTATATTCTGTGAAGCATTTTTAACTCCATCCTGAATTAGAGAGATTTCTCTGAATATATGAGAAAAAGCACCTAATATTGAGGATCTAATTTTCACACTGGTTCTGAAGAAATCCCTTGCTGGATCGAAATGTGGGCAATTTTTGGACATGTAATCTATGATAGAACTGAATACTTCAGCACTTTTATCATCAATCTCATATTCTGGATCTGATTTATGAAAAAATATTTTCCAAGGAACTTTCAGCTGTAAAGAATTTGTAACATTTGTAATCTGTTTAAGGTATTCAAAACTTTCCTCGAATCTGTCTATTGCTTGAACATCTATCACAAAAATAATAATGTCTGTTCCAACGAAATATTGTTGGGGATTACTCAAATAATCTTCTCTATAAATGCTCTGTCCGCCTAGTTCATGCATGTGAACATCCAATCCAAACACCTCGATTTTACTCCTAAGTAAACCTCGTGTAGGTGTTAAAGCATAGAGTTTTTGGAATAGTTGAGATAGTGCACCACGATGCTTTAATGCGATGGAGAGTGAGGTTTTTCCTGCATTATCAATCCCTACCATTATAATCTTGGCTCCTGTAGTCACTTTTTCAGTTTCCTCCAAAGATAAAAGACGGCTAGCAGCAATCCAGCTGTTAATCCTTTCCTTTGGAATTTTTTTTGCTATTTTCTCGTAACAGTCGTTCCACTTAGTCGCAAGATCTTCTATTGTTTCTAACCCAACTTCTTTGAGAAATTTAGATTCTTCTTCAGAAATATCCAATAGTGCAAATATTGGCGATTCCTTTATCTCAAGTTGATCTTTGTACTCGCCTTTCAGGAGTTTATCTTTGAGTTCAGACATATTCTTATCTCCATTTTTCAGATCATAGATTTAAATTAGACTACGTTTATACAGTAATTCCTCTTTCAAATAAGTATTTTGCTACTGTTGCAGAAAGATAAGCAGAACTTCTTTGAAGAAATAAAGTTTAAAAAGGCAAAAGCTAGCGCTTTAACAAACCCATAGGAGTAGACTCAAGTGCGAACACGACATATCAAGAAATTTGTTGTAATTTCAACAATTATACTAGGATTAATACTCGCAAGTTTTAGCAGTATTTCATTGAAAGCAATGACATCAGATGAAGAAAGAAATACCAGAATAACACCCCAAGGAGATATGGTTTATTCAAACAGTACTGAACCAGTCATTGATGGGGATTTAGAAAGTTATACTGGAGAATGGGAAAATGCCACAGTACAAACTCAATCCATAGGTACTATATCTCTTACAACCCGTGTTCAAGCGAACTCTACTCATTTATTCATGGGTATTAGTTATACAACAGACATCTTTGTTGATTATGACCCAGTTCTTAATCATACATGGTTTGCAGTAACATTTGATAACAACTTTGATTCAAGAATAGGTTATTCAAACGATACCATTGATGATGGAGTTGTAGTGAATTTTAAACAACTAGGGGCTCAGGATGTTTATTTCAACGGGACAACTATATATTCTATGGTTGCCGATGATAATGTTACTGGAGTTGAAAATTCAGTTGCAGTGTTAGATCAGTATTTAGATGACTTCAATAGACACGTTGTTACAATTGAGATTGCAAAGGAACTTAATTCATTAGATGAACCCGGAAATGATATTGAGCTCCATGAAGGTGAGCCTTTAAGATATTTATTAATACTTTTCCAGAATAAAACTGCAGTTTATAATCACTCTTTACTCTTTAACAGAGTTAGTGCTTGGAAATCTTTCATAATGAATCCAACATATGACTATTTCTCTTATGAAGAGGATTTAGCAGAAAAAAGTGTTCTTACATATATTTCAGAATCTGCATACACTGAAGAAGGCAACCTTACTGTTGTTAATACTATTATAGACAGTTATGGATTTAACAACACTCTGCAAATGGAAAAGTATGGATATGAATTCACGTACAGTGGAATCAAAAGTTATGACCTAGTTATTCTAATTGGGAATTTAAATGACTTAACAGCTGATGAAATTGATGCGATTAGATTCTATACTTCATCTGGAGGAAGTTTGTATGTTTTAAGTGAGGTCTCAGAAGATGATGACCCAGCAAATAAACTATTGATGAACTTTGGTCTTCAGATTTACAATTCTACAGTCTGTTCAGAGGATACAGGTGTTAATTCAACAATAACTCTCGATACAGGTGATATGATTAATTTACCCTATCTTACAGATTCCTCAATAATGACAGATAAGGACGTCTCTACTATTTTCTATCAAGGTTCTGCATTTAACTTCACAATGAATGGAACCTTTGGAGAGATGATAATTCAATTCCAAGAAGGAGATTTGTATGCAACTTTGAACAAATCTGGAGAATATTATATAGATTTAGATGATAATCGATTGTATAATAGTAGTGTTGATTATGGATTAAATGATTCAGCAGTTTTTCAAGCAGCTCTTGAACTACAAAGAGGTGGAAAACTTATTGCAACAGCATCAGCTGATATATTCAATTCAACAAATATCCTCAAGGAAGACAATAAACACCTACTAATCAGACAACTCCAATGGTTATTCAACTTACAACATCAATTATCATATGACAATTTTGTTGTTGAGGAAACTGTGATAGAAGAAGGTAGTGAAATCCACGTTCAAATTTCTGTATTTGGTGATAATGGTACAACAGTCGATAACCTTCACGTTTGGGTAGTTGTTCTTGAACTTAAAGCTGATCGAAATCAAGAAGATCTCATAACAACAGGAGACAATATTGATTTCAATGGTTCAATAACTCCCGTTGATACAATCAAAGCAAATTTCGTAGATGTTAATGTTCGTATGCACAAACGTGGATACGGATATAATGAAACACAGCTAGTAGAGGTTTTCATGGATCCTGATGTAGGAAGAGCAATCAAACTAGATGTTCTAGCTATGATTATATTCTTTGTATCCATTGGTTTAGTAGTTCTTGGTGCAATTGCCACAAGCAGATATAGGGGTAAAGTAGAAGAAGCATAATATTTTAGTGCCTTCTAACCTTTTCTTTTATTATTTTTTGAACAAATACTTATTATTAGGAAAAACAATTAGCAAGTATAAGAGCGAAATTTAAATGATTACTTTAGCAATCTTCTCAGATGTTCATTCAAATCTGGAAGCATTATCTGTTGTAGCAGATAAAATAAACGACCTATCTCCTGACATCATTATCTATCTAGGAGATACCGTTGGATATGGTCCAAATCCGAAGGAATGTATAGAGATTGTTGAAAAGATTACACAAATCCATGTTGTTGGTAATCATGACTATGCAATATTTCAAGACAATTTTAAGTACTTCAACCCATTACCGAAAATCTCATTGTCATGGACAAAGGATCAGCTTTCTGAACATGAAAAACTGCTTCTAGGGTCTCATCCTTTCTTCTCTATCTTTCCACTTTTTATTACAGATGGAAATGCTATGTTTGTTCATGGTTCTCCTAGAAGGCCATTAAGAGATTATGTATCTCCTGATTTACCTTCATGGTCATACAATATGTTCTTTGAGATTACCAGAGAATATACTGAGATTGACTTTCTATTCTTAGGGCATACCCATAAACCGCTTCATATTGTTAATGAAAACAAGCATCTTCTAAATCCTGGATCAGTAGGGCAACCTAGAGATAATAATCCCAAGGCGTCCTTTATGACATTCAGAATAAATGAGGAAACAAAAGATTTTGAGTATGAGCATATTAGGTTAGAATATGATGTTGATACAACCTGTAAAAAAATGGAAGAATTAGGTTTCCATCATTTTCTAATCAGTCGTTTAAAAAGGGGCATCTAAGTTTCAATTATAGACTCATTACTTTCAGATGAAATAGTCTGTTCTTCTTTTTGTATATCGGTTTTTTTCTCTTTCAAAAACGGTGAAGCAATGGCCGCCAATAACAAAGTAAGTATTATTCCAATCAGAGCTTGATAGAGAATTGCAGCATCAGCTATATTCTTATTAATTAATAGACCAATTAGAAGAATCTCTGTTGTTATCGTTCCTGTTCCAGCACCTGCAGGTACAAATGTTAGTAAACCTATAAGCAATGCAATGGAAGTCACAGAGGCTGCATCAATCAAATTGATTTCTGTATAAAATGCTGCTAAGGTAAACTTAAGTGAATAAAACTCAAGTAACCATCTTAGTACAGTTGTGGTTACTACAATAGTCGCAATTACTATTTTACTATAAAGAAACTTTAATGATTTGTAGTAGTCATCTAAAGCAGGTTGAACAACTCTGTCTAACCAATCACCACCTTTTTTAGAGATTTTGTTTGTAATTGTTGTTGTGATTTTTAAGAAAAATCGTCCTATGCGAGGAACAAACAATATTGCAGTTAAGATAACAGTTCCTGCAATTGCTAGATAAAAAACTACTTTGGTACCATACTGAATATATGAGGCTAAATCTGGATCAGATGTAATTGTATTGGTGATAATATTTGGTACAGTAACACCAAGTGCTATAATGAAAAATACTAAAACAACTATTACATCTACAACTCTAAAAAAAGCTAAAGCAGCAAAAGAGGAAGATCGAGAAACATCTAGATTGCGTTTGTTTATCTCTACACTTGCCAATTCTCCTGTTTTAAATGGTCCAAGTACACTAAAACCATAACCAACAAGATAGGGAAGTAAAAATTTCGAGAATTTTACTTCAGGATGATTGGGTTTTATGAGAATATAAAATCGATATGCCTTTACTGCTGCACTAACAAGCATAAAAAATAATGCTAGTAGTAGATATAGAACGGAAGCATCTTTTAAAACCTTGTAAGATTCTTTGAAATCCAACCGATAAAAGAAATAAACCAAAAAACCGACCATAACAATTAAGATTATTATTCTGAAGAAGTATTTTCGCAAAAATTCTTTTATCTTCATAACCATAACCCTATAGCATTTAAAAATGTGTGAAAAGATTGTGAATCGGTTCTAGATAGAGAAAGAAGAGGTAGAAAATACACAGAGGGGTATTATTATACTGCCTCTGCGCCGCCTTCATCAAACCATTCATATGTGCACTCTTTGCAGACTTTTTTCTTTTTATATATAGGTTGATGTCCGAAATAAGCTATTGGTTTGGACTTATCCTCTACTTCTTTTAGATTGTTACTGTGACATTTTGGGCATTCTTTAGCCATTTCTTATTTTCACCTTGAGAATTTTTTCTTGTTGTCTCATTAGATGTTCTTCATTTAAAAAATTTGTGTAAGATTCAACGTGAAATAACATAAGTTTGCTTAATTTAAAAAAGAAATAATGAAGGAAAAATACGGCCCGATTTTTGTCGGAAGTTCAGTATTTTATATCTTTGATGGGAAATAAATAGGGCATTCTAGATAAGAAGAAAACTAGTTAAAATAGAAAAACAGAAGTTTATCATTAATTTCTTGACCACAAGCCCATAGAATTGCCACAAGTATCTTTGAATAATGCATAATAACCATGTTCTTCAGAAATTTCAGTTTTGTTGCTGATAATTTGACCACCCTTGTCCTCTATTTTAGTTAACATTTGTTCGATATCCTCAACGGATATATAGAGTAGAGCTGTAGTCAGCATCTCTTCAGATTTTTGAAAAGCTCCACCAATTCCATCTTCCGCATCTTTGAAGAATGCATATTCATCATAACCTGTATTGACTGTAACTTCCCACTTGAAAATTGTTTCATAGAAATCTTTAGCTTTGTTTATATCATCGGCGGGTATTTCTATATGGACAATATTGTGATTACCAATCATCTGCTAGCACCTTTCTATGTATAGACTTTATTTTATGTTATATAAAAATTATTAAGAACTGATGACATCAATATGAAAACTATGGAAACAGTTGGAGACTTCTATGAAGCTCATATGCGAGAAGGCAAAGAATTTCCAGAAGGGAAATATTTCTATGGACATTTACCTAGAACATTCTCTGAAGTTTTGAATCAAATTAATCAGTTGCCTAGAATAGAGGTTAATTCAGATCAACTGAGCAAGCTAAAAATTATCTTAGAAGAGTATCACAAAAAACTCGGATTATTGACCCCAAAGGTACAATCCAACATAAATTTAATTCAGAATGGTGTGATACTTGGAGGACAACAAACAACTATATTTGGAGGTTCAGGCATAATAGGCAATAAAATAGCCACCATTGCTACCCTTTCTGAACTAAGTAGAGAAAAGGATAATTTCCTTGTTCCAATGTTCTTAGTTAATACTCATGATAGTATTCAACCTGAGATTACTTCAATTCATCTACCCAACAACCAATCTTCACATAGTAAACCTATTGTTTTAGAAGATGCAATTGAGGGAGTAATTGTTAATAAAATAAAAACAAACAACTTTGAATGGCTTGAAGAAAATCTTCAAGTGATTAAGAACATTTTTAGCGAATTTAAGAATTCTGTTGATAAAAATTCTCAAAATCTGTTCATGGAAAGAATAGAACATATTATCACATTTCTTAGAGAAACATATAGAACCTCAGCTGATATAGGTGAGTGGATCACACTTATTTGGGGTATTCAAGCTAATATCATAAATGATTGGGGAGTTATATTTTTCCCTTCATCTCATCCTGAAATACGTAAGTTAACAGCAGGTGGGTACAAACCATTTCTTAAAAATAGGCAAAAATATCTTAATGAGTTCAATAGAGCTTCTGAAAAAGTCCAAAGTCTAGGACTGAGACCTACTACCGCAAAAAAGAAAGAGGATTATTCACCATTCTTTTATGAATGTCCAAACGACGGATATAGACTAGATCTGTCTTGTACTGAAGATCAGAATATGCTTCATTTTGAAGGTAAATGTCCTTTAAACAAGGAAATTTACTCATTTAGCATAGATAAAGACAATATTGATTTAGAAGAACACATATCTAATTTAGTACCCAGATTAGATACCAACCAAGCACTTCTACAGTCAATCATGCCAATTTATGTGCGAGTTTCTGGACCAGGAGAAATCAATTATAATGCTCAAGTTATTCCCGCTGTTACAGAAATAGGGATACAATGCCCATTATACATCAAATATACAAGAATTTTGTACAATGCACCATGGATAGAAAATATCAGTCAAACACTTGAACCTCAAACACTTTCTCTTTTTGCTGATGACTTCTTTAAAATTCTGGGAAGCATTTCAAAAGCTAGAAGGAAGAAAGAAAGTGAAGCATTGACTCACTCCACAAACCAGTTAACTGAGAAAATCAAAAACAAAGTGGATGAAATGAAAAAGATTCAGAATAAACCATTAAGTAACATTGAAAGATACAAATCGTGGCAATTTGGTATGTATGATGATAATCACCAGTGGCAAGAGGTGAGTTGGCCGTGGATAATTATGGCAGCAGTTACAGGTTTAAGTGATTATCTTACTTCCTACAAAAGATATTACTCTGAGCAGACTCCTGTTGGAGGGATAGGATATATTAATTCTAGATTGTAGTTTAATCTAGAATTTTCTCATACCATTTAATGTATTGATCTGCAATCATCCCTGCTTCAAATTTATTGACTACTTTTTCTCTTCCTTTCTTACCCATTTTCTTTACAAGCTGTTTATCTGTTACTAGTTGGAGCATGTACTTGGTAAGACTCTCTCTGTTTCCAAATTCATAGACAAAACCATTTTCTTCATGATCGATTACTTCAGGAATACCCCCTACTTTGGGAGCAATTACCGGCGTTTCACAAGACATTGATTCAGCTAATGTTAAGCCAAAACTTTCGTTTGTACTAGCAGACAAAAGAGCAGCACCACAACTATAAATGGGGGCTATTGAAACCCTAACTCCTTGGAAGGTAACATTTTCAGATATGCCCAAATTGTACGCTAAATCTTCACATTTCTTTCTTTCAGGTCCTTCTCCAACCATTATTAAACCAGTATCTGGGTGTTCTTTAACAACATCAGCAAAAGCTTCAACAATAAATGGAGCATTCTTAACTGGACGGAAATTCGAAACATGTATGAAATTATTCTCATGTTTAATCCTGAAGTCACAAAGCTGAGCATCGATTTTTTGATATTTTTCGATATCAATTGGGTTATAGAAAACTTCGAGTTCTCTTTCATAATTGAATTTCTCTTGGATTTCTTTTTTCATGTAATTTGAAACAGTAGATAATCCATCAGCTTCATTGAATACATGAGAGAGAACTGGGTTGTAAGCAGGATCTATGCCTAGCGTATGTATATCTGAACCATGAGCTGTAATAGCGAAGGGTATTTTTGTTATTTCTTTCGCCAAGTAAGCTGAAACACCTACCGGTACCGCATAATGAATATGTAACAATTCCACTTCTGTTTTCTTTGCTATTTGTGCAAGTTTTGATGCAGCAAGGATTGTATAGGGAGCACCTATATCTTTGAACAGAGGATAAGAAAGAATATCAACGAGTTCGAGAGTTATATTCGGATGTCTGAAGGTTCGAAGTAAGAAAGGAGTATCATAACTGATTAAATGTACATCATGACCTTTCTTGGCCATTTCAATTGCTAGCTGGGTGGCTACAATTCCAGAACCACCAACTGTTGGAAAACAGTTTATGCCTATTTTCATCTTAATCTTGTTTAAACAAGTAATTTAAAAGAATTCTGTATCAAACTTTTTATGACTCTTTTAACCATAAAGATCTTTCATAATCTTAGCTTGTTTCTTGACAACCTCTTTACTATTCTTAGCGGATGAATAACTATCTAAGTATTCTTGATTAATTTTTAAAAATTCAACTCCCCAGCTAACTAAGGATAAAATGTCTTTACTTTGATCTTTATTGCCTAAGATATATAGTGCAGCTCCTATTGCTTCAAGAGTGCTAAGTTTTGAAGGAAAGCCATAATTATTTGGATTAGCTGCAACAAGAAAGGGTAGAGATCTCCCAGTTCCTTTATCAAGTGCATTTCTACCATTTTCTATATTGTTCCATGAGCAATCAACACCAACGAGACCATAATTTATTGCATTTTCTTTATCAGCAGGAGATAAAGCAATCTCAGAAAAAGGAGTTAGAACAATATGTTTAGACTTTATTTGATTAATTCTTATCTCCCTCGCTTTTCTGAATTTAACAATTCTAGTTGCAGTACATTTCTTTGGGTTACATGTATGAAAATTACAGATGAAAACATTGATAGAAGTCGATGTTTGTTTGCTCATTTTTCACACCACATTAATAGAAATGAATTTGGCGATCCCGACGCGATTCGAACGCGCGACCACCAACTTTCTCCACTTTTAAGCTAAGTTTAGGAGGCTGGGGCTCTATCCAACTGAGCTACGGGACCATGTTCTCTTAAAATTTCCTTCTTTTGAATATTTCCTTACAATAGTTTCTTCAAGTAATTTCCTATCTGAAAAACATTAAGAAAGAAAATTTCTCTATCTTCTAAGTTGCAAATGGGTCATATTCTGCAACTTTCTTCTTGAGAGTCGCTATTTTTTTAGAGATGCTCTGAATATCTTCTTTCAATTTGAGATTTTGAAACATCTCTAATGCATCCTCAAAAGACCTTAAAGCTGATTGTAAATCCTCTGGTGTATTTTTCTTGAAATCTTTTTCAGCTGAACTTACATGATGGTTGGCGATTCTGATTTTCAGTTCCTTTGCTTGCTTTTTGTCACCTTGTTTGACTGTGCTCTCAAGGGCATCCATAAGATAGTTAGTCTTTAATTTGCTATCTTTTGTATTAGAAGCAAGTTCTTCGAATAGTGTCTGTGCTTTTGATAATCTCTTAATTGCTTTAGTCTTATCTTGAGAGATTAAACATTCACCAGCTAGCAGTAAAGCCTTTGCTTTATCTTCTGATTTCTTTGTTTTTGAAACATAATCATCTAATATTTTTGAACAGAAACTAAAAGCTAGGTTACCAATATCTCTAAAAATAACTGCCCGATTCATCTCATTTTTATCCTTTCTCCAGCAATCTGCAGCCCTATAAGCGAAATATATTGCTTCTTCTTCCTCACCACTCTGAATTGCTAAAGTAATTAGATGTTCAAACGTTCTTGCTGCATCTTTGTATCTATTCGCATTGTAATTTGCATTCGCTTCTTCGATTAGGATGCTCATCTTTTTTTCTGAATCTGACATATCTCTCTTATAATATTGAAAGATTTTAATTCTTATTTCTTTTGGAAGTTGTAGTTTGATTTTCTAACTTACTTTTAACCGATTACTTTTTTAACAAATTTATACTCTAATAGATTGTTAAGGTGGTATTAAGGAGAATAGTTCATGAAAGTACTATCAGAAAAAGTAAAATTTCATACTGAAGGCGAGATTAGTATAGTTGATTTAACTAATGATTTTGAGAAATTAGTTATCAAATCCGGTGTTAAAACTGGATTACTGTCTGCAAATGTTATTGGATCAACGGGAGCTTTAACTGCAATTGAATTTGAATCTAGGGTTTTGGATGATTTTAGAAATTTGTTACACAAAATAATTCCGAAGGGTGCTGGCTACAAACACGATTTAATTGACTCTAATGCACATTCACACCTTCGAGCCTCATTAATTGGTCCTAGTTTAACTATATCTATTCATGAAGGAGTTCTGCAACTTGGCACTTGGCAACAACCAGTTTTTGTTTGTTTAGATATCAAACCCCGTTCTCGTGAAGTTGCTGTAACAATTATTGGAGAGTAATACAATCAATTCCGAATATATAGTTATAAGATGTTCAAGGAAAGAGTGTAGTAAGTTTTCTTACTGTAAATCAAAGCAGAAAACGAAAAAGTGCCCATATTGTGGGAGAACAATAAAGCTAGATAAGGTTCAGAAGATATCTGTAGATACAAATCCTCAAGCTAGAAAACTTGTTCAGGAGTTCAATAGAAAATTAGGAGAGCTAACCGAGCCATGGTGGTATAAAGTCGAAAATGATTCAGAAATTTAGTTCAATAAAAGATTCACGCCACGTAAGAAATGTCAAAACGTTTTTTTACTAACATTATTTATGATACCTAATGGAATTTTCCAAAGAAACAATAGAACTGCTAAGTGATTCACCATTTAAACAATTTGTACTGATGGAGTTAGAAAGAGAAAGAATCTATCACTCTTTCGTTCAGATAGATGATTTAGATGAGTTAAGTCAAGTTTGGCTTAGTTTTTCTAAATTCTGTGCTGAAACTCTAAACAATGTTTCTTCCTTAGCACATCTTCTTTATCGTCGTTTTCTAGATGAATGGACTCGAGATAAATCTCAAATTGATTCAGATTCTGATAGGAAGGAGATTCTAACTAAAAAATTAGAAGATTTACAAGAGTTTCAAATGGAACTAGCTAATCTAATGGTAATATATGCCGATATAGTCAATACAGGAATCTTCGATACTCAACCATCTGAAGAATATTGTACATCATATATTGAGGGTTATAGAATTCTGAATTCAATTTCTCAAACATATTTCGATTCTACTCACCCTCGAGCTTCAAGTATTGAGGAAGTTATGCTTACCTTTCTATTGTTAAATCAGAAAAACCAAATCATACAACTTCTTGAAGAGTCTCCCAATGAAGTAAACAAAGAAAAATTACTCGAAGAAAGGGGTGCTTATGAATTAGTTCTAGCAGAATTTGATGTATCATTTACTGCTCAGTTTCTGAAAAGATTAGGTTATGATTGGTGGTGGAAGGATCCAATAGCAACTCATTTTGCATATGAAAGAAGTCTTTCTCACTTGGAAAAAGCATTGGAATACCACAGTAGTCTTTCTGAGGACCCTGAATTAAAAGTTAAGCAAATAGAGAACAGTCACCTATTACTTAACCAAGCTCTAAGAAATAAAGAACTGATAGGTCATTATTTGAGATTAAGTTTTGAAGCAGCCAAAAGCGACAGTTTTATTGCTAGTGTTCAATTTCTTAATCTTGTTTTGGGTCTTGAAAAAGAAGCTCTTAAAGTTCTCTCAACTAACACAGATTTAGACGAACGAAATTTGAGACTCAAAGAGGAGATCATCAAAAACGAAACAGTTCATATTTTCTTTCATGGAATTGCTGAACTTGCAGCAAAAACTTCACAATTGAATGCTATTATCTCAACAGGTACTAAAAAAGAAGTTCAAAAACTAATAAAAAATGTTGAGTCAATAGTTAACAAGCCTGGTTTGAAAGTCAATATCAACTATGTAAGCAGTCTACCTTATGTTTATCTCAATTTTGTGCAAGAACTTAAAATTGCTACACTTGAAAATCTACCAATAGAAAAGGCGATTAGCAAAGCAGAGCAAAATCTCATTAGGTTCATAGAAAGCCTCGAATATGCAATCAAAGATATTTCAGACCAGCTAATAGATTTGGAAAAGAGAGGAGAAAAAATCAAACCTGAAAACATTGAACCATTACTCGAAAATATTTCTAATATCAAATTATCAGCTTATTTCTTACCTAAATCTGAAAGCAAAGTGTATGTCATCAAAGATATTGAATGTTTGGAATTCATGGCAAATTCAATTTATTTGGAAAATAGCCTTGCAGAAAAAGACTCAAACGAAGTATTGGACATAATATACCATGCAAAAGCACACTACTATTCTACAAAAGCACTTGAAATTTCTCAATTAAGTGATAAATCAAATATTGACAAAATGTGGGTAGAACATAGATATAGTCAAACCTTCATTCAAGGAGAAGATATAGAGTTACGTTTATTTGAGCTAACAAGACAGTTTCTTTTTCTAAATACTGTGATTGATCTCATCGCTAGAAGCTATAAAATCGCAGTTTCGAAGAAAGAAACAACAAAAGAAAATTATCAACTAGTAATAAACCACAATTTTAACCAATTTAAGCTATTCAATGTAATCAATATTAGAATTAGTGAGGATTGTGGAGAACTACTACTACACAAAGATATGTTTGAATTAAAGGATTCAAATATCAATTGGAATGCAATTAAAATAAAGAAAGTATTATCGGAGGCATTAACCAATTTTCTAGATGCAACAAAGGCTGCAATTCTGGGAATTGGAGCTGATACTAACAAAGACAATTATAAAGCAGCTTCATTCTTTGTTGAAGCTTCTAAAGAAGCAAACAAAGCAAGTGAAAAACTTCAAACAATTGCACAATATGATTCTACATTTGCTCAAATTTCTAAATCAGCTTATGAGTATGGTCTTCTGCTTATGGAAATGGAAAGAAAGACTAGAGATAATAAGAAGTTACAAAAACTTCCAATAGATGAGCTATTTAATATTCTGAAGCAATTGACCTTCTTATCATAATGATAGTTCAGTGAACCTTTTTAAAGTAGTAAACTGAACTTCATCAATGAGTGATGAATCTCTTGAGTTAGACCTTCCAGAAAGCATTAATGAAGCATTTTCTGAAATTCAAGAACTTAGGGGAAAACCCAATCCTGAGTATGATCAGTATTTTGTAACATTAGATACTAGCTATCAAAGAATATTACTTGAAAATCCAGAAAACTATGAAAAGAAGCGCATAGTATTCTTAGGTGATATGGATTTATCTTCGTTATCTTTGGGGATGGTTGCAAAACCAAGAGATTTAGCGGTGTTGGATATAGATAAGAGAATTCCTGAAATTGTGTTCAAACTAAAATTTGATTACAAAATGCGCTGTATTAGATACATTAACCATGATATCAGAATCAGAATGCTGGCAATAATGAAAAACCAATTCGATTATGTTTTCCTTGAACCACCACTTACCAAAGAAGGACTAGAAGTGGGATTATCAAGAGCAATCCAATGTGCATCAAAAGTATCTCCTTCAAAAATTTACCTCTCATTTGATGATGGAGAAGAAAACAACGATTGGATAAATGAAATGGTAAATGTAATGGATTTGGAAATTGATAAAAAGCTTCCAAATTTCAACAAATATGCTTTTCCTACACCCTTAGAGAAAAAAACTTCCGACATGTACATATTGAAGGTGAAAAGTAGTTCTAAGGAAACAATTGCTAACCATTATTTTGGCCCAACTTATTTCAGAGAAAGTGCAGCAACTCCAAAATCTTACAAATGCAAATGTGGTATTATCTATAGTATTGGGGATGCCGGTGATTTTAGTACCTTAAAAGCACTTGAAGAGAAGAAGTGTTCTGAATGTGGGTATGATGGTCCTTTTCTATATAATTCAAGTGTTTATATGGAATAATATACAAAAAAAATAATAATGAAAGATGGTAATGTGAGAATATGGTAGAACCATCAAAGAAAATTACTATTTGCGGTTTATGTGAAAAAGAGATTGAGTTAAACACTCAAATCCTTATTAGTGGATGTCCGTTTTGTGGATCATTCAAGTTCAAAACATACAGACAAGATGATAATCTTGACATCAAAGAAAGAGAACTTGAATTAATTGTAGAAAAAGAAATTGGAAAGACAGAAATTCAAGAAGGAGTGGAAGACATCAGATTGACAAGTGATGGAGTTTTTGAAGTTGATTTAGAGAAACTTCTTTCTGAAAATGATGATCAAAACCCTATTATTGGAAGAGATAAGGATGGTTCTTATTTTATTAAATTCCAAAAAACAGAGAAGGATAATTCATAAATTGCAAACTAGTCACTTTTCAAAAGATTTTAAACCAATTGATAGTTAATGAGAGCGAGGCAACCTCCTTGATATCTAAAGAACAGCAAGCAAAGGAAGAAAGAATCAAAAGGGGAATTAAAGAAATTCTCGAATTCAGAGGATTTTCTATCAAAAAACCTGACGATAATGATGATTATATTGATGTCTATGCTGAAAAAAAACAGGAAGAAGGAGACAAAATAACAGCTATTGCTCGATTTCCTAAAAACCCTCAAATTGGAGTCAAAACAATTCGAACATTAGGAAAACTACAAGAAGAGGAAAGTTTAGATGAAGCACTTTTGATTGCTGAATCAGCATTAACTCATTATGCAAAGAAAGAATCTGTTAAATTGGGAATCGAGATTATAAGTAGCACTAATCCTCTTTTCAATATTTTCGATCATGAATTGGTTCCTCAGCATATCAAGTTGAAAAATAAAGAAATCAAGAGTTTTCTTACTAGATATCAGATAGAAAAATATCAAATCCCAAAAATACTTGAAACTGATCCAGCTGTTAAAGCAATTCAAGCTAAACCAGGTGACATAATAAAAATTGTACGTAACCCCGAAATGGGTGAGGATGGGGCATATTATAGAGTGATAATAAAATCATCAGCAAGATTAAGACTATCAGATGATAAGCCTGCTACAAAAAAGAAGACTACTGTAAAGAAAACAGCAGCTAAGCCAAAGGAAGCAGCCAAGAAAACAGCAGCTAAGCCAAAGGAAGCAGCCAAGAAAACAGCAGCTAAGCCAAAAGAGACAGCCAAGAAAGCAACAACTAAGCCAAAGGAAGCAGCCAAGAAAGCAACAACTAAGCCAAAGGAAGCAGCCAAGAAAGCA
>JAAFKJ010000146.1 GCA_021399395.1 Candidatus Heimdallarchaeota archaeon | reverse complement strand
TATTTACCTTTTCCAGAAAATTACTGGATCTTTCCAGGAGGTCTTACAGATTATAAATACAGATTTATGATGTTCTGTGGTTCATTTCTATTTGCATTTGCTTCGATTTTTGTTATTACATTAAAAGAAACAAATGTATTCAAACAGAAAAACAAATTACGATTATTCAAGAAGATACTCCAGAACAAATCATTCACAGTTTTAACCACGGTAACTCTTGTATGGTGGTTTGTAATGAGTTTTCTCTGGCCATTAGGGCCCTATGTTCTTAAGAGACTTGATCCAAGTAGTGCAGAAGTTGCTATTTTATCGGCAGTGTTTTCTGCTTCAATGGCCTTAGCTCAAATATCCGCTAGAAAAATTGTTAACAAAATTGGCAGAAAAATGACAATAGTTGTAGGACTTGCTTCATTAATTCTAGTTCCAATAGTTCTTGCTTTTAGTTCATATTGGTATATAATCATCATTGCAAATATCTTCGGAGGATATGGTAATGGAACTATTATGGTTGCCATAAGTGCAGAAATTTTAGATATGGCAGATCCCGAAACAAGAGGAGCTTATACTGGAGTATACAACCTTATGATGGGTATCGCAACTTTTTGTGGATCTTTTCTGTGTGGGATTCTATTCGGATATTTCACAAATGGGATGGAGTATATGGACAACAGTTTTTTCATGATTCTAAGAATTTTCTTGATAAGCATTACAGTTATCCGGTTAGTAGCAGCCATTCCTATCCTTATTTATGCATTGAAAAGCCGAAAGAGTTGAGATATATACTAATGTCGAAACAGTTAAAATATTCATGTAAAATCTGGTTCAATGAAATTTGTTCAAAGGGTTCACTATTGTCCTAAATGTGAAAAGAACATTTATTTTTGGCAAAGAACCAATACTAAGTCTTTAGAGAAGGATTATACATGTTCTAGATGTCAGAATGAAGCAATTTCATTCTGGGAGATACTAAGTAACAAATATATTATCCCTTATCTTATTGGAACCCCATTTTTTGCAGCTTCTGCTGTTTACGGTCTTTGGACTTCGACTATCGGATCAATCAGACCAGTTGATATTTTTATCATGATTTTTAACATAATAATTGCAGCAGTCATTGTTGTTAATGGTATGAGATACAAGCAAAAGCCATCAATTCCTCAAGCTTCAATAAAATCTAGCAAAGAGTTGAAGGATTTTAGAAAGCAAAATATATGGGTCATTCTATTTGGAGTTTTAGGATTTATTGCAGCTCTGGTAGTTGACATCATAACTTATTACATTTGGATAGGAATCGCATCTGCTTGAGCTATTTTCAGATTTAGTTTTTAATCATAAAAAAAGAAGAGAAAGATTACTCTAAATAGAGACTTTTCTCTTTTTGAATACCTCTTGTTGCAAAGAAAATCAGTAATCCTATGATAGCTATAATCAACGCTAGATAAATTAGTATTTCAAAATTGAATTTACCAGATATGGCCAGAAGAGCTAGTCTATAGCACCAGTAAAAGGGGTTGATTACTAAGCTTGTAGATGCTCCTAAAGGGTTGGTCATTGCAACAAAATAGAAAAACATTGCCAAACCTATGGATAATAATGGGCTTAATCTTTCAGAAGCTTCTCTTGTGATATTGCTATCTATAGCCATTGTAATTAAAGTTGAAATTAATAACGCCAGTACTCCAAATATAACAACAACTATAATATCCCAAACATTTAGAAGTTGCATGTTCAGACCAAATATCGCGAAAATTCCTTCTGAACCGCCTCCAGTTAAGCTTGTAGCAGCTACAATACCAAGAACATAAGAAAGTGTTGAACCAAGAGATGCTACTAGTGCCGTTATTGTTTTTGAAATTACTAGTTGATTATGTTTTTTTGTATAAGATAATAAAACTTCCATAGTTCTCATTCTTTTTTCTCTTGCGAAACCAATATTTGAGTATGAACCTGAATTTAAGGCTATTAGAAGAAATATCATATAACTCAAAGGCATTGCAATAGCTGCAGCTTTGGGTCCCAATAGTTGTTCTTCAGGTAATGAGGTTGGGGGTTCTTCTATAGTCTGAATAACGGGGAGTGTTCTGTTTGCTAGAACTGTTGCAATAACGTTGTGAGTAATAGCATATATCGTATTGAAAATGCTCTCTGAAAACAGTGATTGAGTTGCATCTACTTCAAAATAAGATGGTGTATCTGTTTCAGAGATTATAAGAAACGAGAAATTTGATGGGATATAAATTCCGAAATTTTCTGTCCCCTTTACAGCTGAAAAATTTAATACAGGTTGGACTTCAATGGATGGATCAACAGAGAAATAGTTTGTAATATTATCCACAACTGCATTTCCAATATTCACACCAGAATAAAGCTGATCATCACTACAGATTAGCAATACCATAGTTTGTTGAGAACTGAATAGAGATGGTAAACCAATTAACAGAAACATCATAATGAAGGGACCACCAAAAACGAAAATCGCAACTCTTTTACGAAAGAGCAGTCTAAGATCTTTTTTCAAGAGAGCCCTTAACTGCTTTGATTTTTCTTTCTCTTTTTTCATTTACTTCCCCCCATAAAAGTTTGAGCTATGTTCGTTTTTGCACCAAAGGCATTCACAATTGCATCCTCAAAATCTTGAGAATCGGGAGCATATTCATTAATAATTTCCTCCTTTCTACCTTGAAAGATTAATTTGCCTTTCTTCAAAATCCCACAATAATCTGCAAGTTCTTCTAAATCAGACACTATGTGCGAAGATAGGAGGACAGTTTTTCCTTGTTGTTCAACCAGGTATTTGATGATTGATCGAATATATTTAGCCCGTGCAATGTCCAAACCCGAGGTTGGTTCATCGAGGATTAAGAACTCCTTATTTGTTATTGCAGCCATAATAAAACTGATGGATCTTTGTTCCCCTCCGGATAACTTTGAAAATGGTTTATTAAGCAATTCATAGGAGATATCCAACGTCTTGAAGTATTCTCCTAAAGCAGCCTTCACCTCATCATAAGGAATGTTATTCAATTCAAGAATGAAATTGATATTTTGCATAGGAGTTAGATCATAATATGCAGCTGAAAACTGGGGAAGTATACCAATTTCTCCTCTGATAGATTTAGGTTCAACTGAAACATTCACCCCATTTACAATTACCTCTCCAGATGTAGGTTTAAGAAGACCTAAGAGCATACGAATAGTTGTTGTTTTTCCAGCTCCATTTGGACCCAGAAGAGCATAAATCTTGCCTTTTGGTATTTTTAAATCAATTTTATCAACAGCCAGAAGTGAATTAAAATATTTCGTAAGCTGTTTTGATTCTACCATTAATTCTGACATTAAGATGGTTCTACCGGAAGCATTCTTAAAGATATTTTTTTGTAATCAACAATTCACTTGTTTTTATTAGTGTTTATAAAGTAATTCTGTTTTCTAGTCATGTTACATTTTTGTTGGGTTTATATAGAACAAACAGTTGTAAAGTATAGGAACAGGGTTTACCGCTCGTGTAGACTTTGCCGACCACATCCCACCATAGATTGTGGTCAAGGTACAAGAGAAATGGAATCCATTCCTATACTCCCATCTATGAATGAGGAACTAACAAGCGATCCGAAAGCTATACTTAAACGTATGGTGAACGGGGTAGGAGGACACGTGAATTGTCCCTTAGAGTGAGTGTAGACTGCAAGCCAGTCATCTTCCAGATCTTATGAGGACCTCTATAAAACACCCACAACATGACTGTATGACAAAAAAATTCATGGAGTACATTTTTTATACTCTAATTTTTTTCTTACATAAATGCAATTTGATTATGCAATTTGTGGTACACGTAACGCTGATGTAGGTTTACCAGCTGGTTTAAAGATTCTTAGAGAAGGTGGTAGTGCTTTAGATGCTGTTGAGGAGAGCATTAAATTAATCGAAAATAACCCCTATGATATAACAGTGGGCTTTAATGGGTTTCCTAATCTCCTTGGCACAGTAGAGCTGGATGCTTCAATTATGGATGGGAAAACCAGACAAGCTGGATCTATAGCAGCAGTAAGAAATTTTCGTCATCCTATAAGTATTGCACGGAAAGTTATGGAAATTTCTCCTCATGTCATGTTAGTTGGAGAAGGAGCAGAGAAATTTGCACGTGCATTAGGTTTTATTGAAGAAGATATTATTGATGAGTTAGGTATCAAAAATTACCACAATATTATAGAAGGAAAAAGTTTAGAAATGCCTCAAGAAGCTCAAACTTTGGTGAGAGAACTTTTTATGAGATTTGATGATCATCTTAAGGAAGTTATGGAAAAATACGCTGTAAAAGATTGGTACAGAAAACTAAGTTTTGATAAACATGGAACAACTAATGTTATTGCACTAGATAAACATAATAATTTGGCAGTCGGAGTTTCAACTTCAGGATTAGCTATGAAATTTCCTGGAAGAGTTGGTGATTCACCTTTATTTGGAGCTGGTATATACTGTTCTGAAACAGTTGGTGCAGCATGTACAGGAACAGGAGAATTAGCTATAAGATTATCAACTGCAAGATTAGTAGTTGACAGATATGAGAGAAAACTTCCTCTTGACGAATCAACACGATCTGGAATTACAGATTTAATGAAAATAAAAGAAGAAGGAGTGTTACATATTCTTTCTATGAACAACAAAGGAGATTGTTCAGCTTTTACAAATAAAGATGGAATCTTTCACTTCTATGCAGATTCGAATATGGAAGAACCTGTCAAAAGACTAAGTAATTACATAAATCTTAAGAAAAAATAAAAGCGATTTGGTAAGTTAAATCCTTACCATGGCCACTGTACCAAGAAGTATCCTTCAATAACAAAGTGTAGGAATTCTTCGAAGATTATTATACCTATAAGCCCAAGTAGAACCCAAGTACAGATTTGCAAAATTCTGTAACCTTTATCATCTAATTTTGTAGATATTAGCAAATAAACTATGGGTAAAATGACCATAACAAAAACAATAACCGCTTGAAGAATTAGTGCTGTTGTATCGATGAATTGGAAATCGAATTGTAAGGCTACAAAGTATGAGACAACAGTTATTACATACAGAATTAACTCTAATATCAGGATATTAATGAATAATGTGAAATACATTTTAAAATTCTTAAACTTACGATTATCTTTCAAATCTCTCGATATAAGGATCATCATCTGAACTGATGTTGGTAACACTATTAAAACAGCTATCCAAGTAAATAATAGTATAAGCATCCTATTATCTGCAGTAAGAATTCCACCTCCAAGTATTCCGCTCATAACATATTGAGTAACAATAAATATTATTGTAGGTAAGAGAATAAGCCTTAAGGTAATTTTTGACAGTTCATAAGTCCTGATTGAAGGAGGGGTAATTTCTTCATTTTTCTTAGGTTCAGATATTACTTCAATCTCTCCTCTTTCATATTTAATCATTGAAAATTGATAAGATATCATTAGAACAGATACGAATAGCATAGCATCTTGCGGGAAGATATTCCAAGGAACTATAAATGCGACTGCTAAAACACTGACGAAGAGTGTAATCCAAATACTATTAATAAAAACTGAACCTGGTTTTCTATCCAAATTTTCTTTTCTTGACTTTGGTGATATTTTCTGAGATACTTTATTCCACCAGATATCATATTTATATTTCAATTTTCTGAAGATACCCTTTTCTTCAATGAAAGTTGATACTCTCTTAAATTCATTTTCTCTAGCATTTTGTAAAGCAGTTTTTTCTCTAATTGTTTTCTTAGTTGTTATCATTACTGCAACAATCAAGAATAGAATTACGAAAGGATATACAAATCCAAAAGACGATTGAGTATAGTTATATCTTATATTCGATTCTGTGATAACGCTGAAAAAATTAATTATTATCTCAAAAGCCCAAAAGTAGGTAGCTGGTACAAAAGCTAGAACAATTAACCTTCCGCCTAATCTTGGAGAATAGTCGGGTTTCGAGTTACTCCAGAATTTCACTGTAGCGAGTATAATCACTATAGCTGCAAGATAAATTGCTTGTTGTCCAATTATGTAGCCATAATTCACTCTTGAACTTATTAGAAATAGACCAAAACCTGATGCAATGAAAACTAGTATTTTGAGGATACTATAAAGGATGTTACGAACTAGCAGATTTTTCTCTTCAACAGAGTTAGTATCAGCTTGCTGATATCCTATTTCTTCGATTTTTATTTTTAAATCATTTTTTGCTGTATATAGCTCCGGTGTAAATCTTGCTAGCAAATAAAATGCTAAAGCAACAATTAGTACTCTCGAACCATAGACTAGTAACTGAATACCAAATGTTGTCCCATCTTTCAAAGGATTGGACAAAAGAATAAGTGTAGGTAAACCGAAAATAAGAGTAATGGCAAACATAACTTTGAACATTGAAGACATACTTGAAGCTCTCTTCAAAGCATTTCCTAGTGCTTCAAACCTCATTCTCTGACGGATTAATGCTTCGGATGATGAATCTGTAGTTTTCATAATGAACATTTTGTAAATCCCTTAAGTGTTTATAAATTGTTTTGTCGCCATATCTCCTAATTACAAAAAGACAGGTATTGGGCTACAAGTACAAAATAAGATTAGACTACAAAATGTTTCTTAGAATATTCGAGTTGCAAGAACAATTTGTACAATTTAAGGGACAAAGAGCGTCATAGATCTTAATTTCTCTGTTATTGATAGATAGAAAGATGTTCTATAGCTTTCACAAGTTTCTCTATTACTTTCTCAAGAGCTTGATCACCTTTTTCAATCGAAATTCCTTCAAGTCTCCCAGCAATTCCAGTTGCAGTAAATTGATCAGTTCTAGAAGGAAAATATAAATTTCCAATCTTTCTTCCCCATTCTTCCGCAGAAGTCAAACCTGTTAATCTCTCCTCTTTAGCTAGATCTGGTCGTACTGCCCAAACAGCTGATGTTTCTATTGCATCAGCATGTATTGCAGAAGGAGTACCAAATACTGAATTTATAATTTCCTCATCTCTCCACCACTCAAACAAAGTACACAGCGTTTCCTTAGTGTCATTATAATCAGATATGGCATTCATAATTGATGAAGTATTACCACCATGACCATTGATAACAATGATTTTCTTAAATCCATGGTAATTTATTGAGTTTATTACATCTTTTATAAGCTTTTCAAGCGTTTCTCGTGATGTCCAAAGTGTTCCTGCGAAGTTTCTATGATGAGAGGCAACTCCAATAGGAAGTGTTGGCAAGCAATAGGCTTGCATCGACAAAAATGCAGATTTTCTCGCAACGTGTTCAGCAATTAAGAAATCTGTTCCTAAAGGGTTTTGAGGGCCGTGTTGTTCAGTACTTCCCACTGGAAGTAGGAATACTGTAGTTTCTTTATCCAATTTTTCAATATCAGTCCAAGACATCTCATGAAGCAAACTAGTGTTTGGTTTCATGTATCATTTAAAGTGTTAAAGTTTAAAATACTTACTGAAAAAGCTAATTTCAATCAAATATCCAAAATTCTTAAATGTTTGAAAAATTACTTTAAATATGTCAGATGTCATCAGAAAGTACCAAATCTAGGAAAGTAGAAAAAGAGATTCAGCGTTTGAAAAAGATTAATCAAACTCAAAGTACCTTAGATGATAAAATTGCAGAGTGGATTAAAAACATAGGAAAATTCTCTGGTTCTGATAGAGTTTATGTATATTTTTTCGCTGAAGATGAAAATGGATTTATTATAGCAAATAATACACACGAATTTTGCAAAAGAGGAATCCATTCAGTTAAAGCTGATCAACAAAATGTACCGATTGACCTATTCCCTTTTTACAAAAGTGTTGTTTATGATAAGCTAGAGTTTGCTTGGATAAATAGCATTCACGAGTTAACAGAAGAAGCAAAATCAATGAAAGAGTTAATGGAATTTCAAGGTGTAAAGAGTATTTTAGCAATTCCAATATCAGGGGAGAAGATTCCCATAGGATTCATAGGTTTTGAAACGGTGAAAAAAGAAAAACGATGGAAAGAGGACCATTTGGAATTACTAAAGAGTGTTTCAGAACTGATTTTATTAAACAAATAAACTAGAGACTAGTGCAATTTATTAGCTTTTGTACATAGAAAAGCTTAAAATCCAATTCATTTGTTGAGGATTAACCAAGACCAGGTAGTCAAGCTTGGTATGATACATGCTTGGGGACTTGCTAGGATGCTTCCTCCAAGCTATCATGCATGTGACCCCGAGTTCAAATCTCGGCCTGGTCACCAATTGTTTTTCGTTTTCTAAATCTCACAATTATTCTGGAAATAACAGTGTATACTAGAACTGTAAGAAACACGATTGTAATATTGATACTATTTGATGGTTCATATCCTGTCTCTGTTGGGGTTGGTCGTGGTTCGCTATTATATTCCCTACCATTCTGAATAGTACCCCAATCTGACACTAGTATGGTCATCAAACCATACAAACATGACTCAGCGGTTATTGTTGAATCAATTTTGTCTGCAATGAATCCATCTGCCATATAGAAATAAGTTGCAGTTGCATTTTGAATTTCTACACCTACGTTTTTTAGGTTCAAAAGGTAGGATATCATCGAAAAATATGCTTGGTTCTCAATCAGAATAATTGAGTCTATTCTATCAGTTTCATGAACTAACCAATTTAAATCAACTAGTTCATTTATTACTTTTTGATGAACACTTGAACTACTAATAGGAAAAGTGTGACTTGCTGAATACTTCTCCATTCTTGATAAACCAAATGAAGTGAACACTAAATCTTGGCACGTTGATAATCCTGAACCAATATGTGTATCCATTTCATATTGATGGTAAAATGATTTTGAGATGGAAATATAGAAGCGGCTTTCTATCCTATCTACCAAGCTTTCTGTTACCTCTTTAAGATCCCAACCAAAAACTTCCTGGATGCCTGTTAGCAGCATATAAGTAGCTAGAACAGCTACTGCAAGAGATTGGTCAGCTAAAATCGTTGTATTTGTACCCTCTGATACCGTATAGAAATACGGCCATATATCATATCGCACAAAGTCAGTTATAGTTGAATTAATAACATTATCAATAAGGTTGAAAGTGAATGCATAAGAGGTATTTTGTAGAATATAATATGCTTGCATAAGTGTATATATTCCTAGAAACTGGTAAAAAACTGGAAGTTTAGTAGTAATTTCATTGAAATCTCTAAAAGTACCATTCTCGATTATTTGAAATATGTATGATATTTTCTGTAGTACATGTTCTTCTTTTGCTAATAGATCACAATCAATCAACATAGAGTTTACCAGTGAATATAAGATAATTAACTCCGAACTTGTATTTTCAGATACTGTCTCATGAACTGGAAATCCAGCTTCAGTTGTAAAGTTCGAATCCAGAGTATCCAATGTATTTGCAATTGCATCACTGTATGGATATACGACTTCTGGAGGTGTTTGATTCTGAATTAGTGAGAAAAAAGGACCAGTGAGAAGCATAAGTGAAATTAATGTGAAAAGAAGCTTATTTTCCTTTACGATGAACCTAAATTTCCTTCTAGGTTTCTTACCTTTTTTCATCCTTTCAATGTTTTTCTGGGAATCTTTAAGATAATTCTGTATTTTTTGAAGTTCCTCGTTTTGAAATTCCTCTTCTTTACTCATTTTTCTCATTCTCTAATCAAATTTACTAATTTACTTATTATTTCTATAAATTCTTTATTTGTTTCTTCTTCAAAAGCATAGATCCTCTCGCTGAGCATATTGAAAAAAGGAATCTCTATACATTGATCGAAGTTCTGCTTTCCTAATTTCTTAAGATTTGAAAGATTCTCCTCGAAGATAGTTTTATCAGCTTGAATTCCTTCTTCTTCAATCTTATTAATTAATAGAATCATTTCTGTATCTTTACTTAACATTGAGTAGATATTATTACTTAATTCTTCTATTCCTAAAATATTTGATGTACTGGGATTTGCAACTACGATAATTGTATTAGAAATCATCATTGAGTCTATTGATCTATAGAAAAATCCAGGAATTGTATCAATCAGTAAGTAATCATAATTCTTTGACATGGTTCTTTGAAGCTCAAACATCTTAGAAAGGAATTTTGAGTCATCTCTAGACAATTGATCTCTCTGTTTAGAATGTTGTTGGAGAAATTCCATTGATGAAAACACAAGATCCAAGTGCATCTCATCATCTACTCGACATGGAAAAACGACTTTTGATAGAGGTTTATCATGAAGTAGATAGTCAGAAAGAGATACAAGATTATCTATTTTGAAATATGATTGAAAGGATGGAGCTCTTAAATCATAATCGATTGCCAGAATTTTCTTTCCTTCCTTTGCTAAGTAACCAGCTAGATTCAACAGAAAAGTTGTCTTACCTGTTCCGCCTTTGTAACTATGAACACTAATTGTCTTCATCTTATTTACTCTCCTTCAAGAAGTATTTAACTTCTGTGCCTCTTTTATTGGGATTATCCTTAGTTTGTTTAGTAACTGGATCTCGTCGTCTATCCAAAAAACCAAGTTCGTGCAACCGAACTAAGTATCTGGATTCTAAGTTGAAAGCTCTACCTGTTTCATCAGCAACCTCTTTACATGTTGCTTCTTCTAGTTTTTGTATTGCAAAATATGTTTCTAGATGAGATTTAGGAATCTTAGTAAGTAAATCCAAAGAAGAAATTGGTGAGATTTCTGTACCTAGAGATTTCTCAATATTCTTTAATCGGATATTCATTTCTTCTAGAAGTTCTATCATTTTTTTGAAATACTTCTCTGTCATTGAATTGGTATACGCACAGAACAATATAAAGATATCGGAATATTGATATTTTGGGCAATCACTTCCCCGTTCACAATCCTTATTAATGTTTCAATATATCGATATATTGATACTATTGAAATTAAATAAAAAAGAAATATTGTTTTCGGTGGCTCTAATCAGCTGCCTAATTGTTCCCTCCCTGACAGTTTTTGGACAGGGAGAACGCATTTTAGAATCCCCAGCGGATGTTCTTTTATCGGAAAGTCCTCTGGCAAATGTTACTATTGAAATGATATCAGATCTACCTTCTCATAGGGCAGATGGTATTCCTTCAACTCTTCCAGACAGTTCATTCGCTATTCAATTCAATATAACTAATCTGTCTTCACAAGAACTAAATCAACTTGAACTGGCATCACACACCAACGATTACGGTACAATAATGAATCCTCTAAATGAAACAAAAGATACTCTCGGAATTTATGAATCATGGTTGTCACAAGAATATATTATAGAAGCTTCTGACTCGAGTGTATCTTCAAATTCATTAGATTTAGCTATAGTTCTAGATCAGTCAGGTTCTATGGGAGATGAGATTGATGCTCTTACAGATGAATTAGCAGGTGTAATTAATGAAATAAGTGATCAAGTATCTGATCTTCGAATCAGTCTAATTCTGTTTGGAGGGTATTCTTCTAATCCTTATCTTGATTCAGAACTAGTATACCCTTTAACCAACAATGTTGAAGAAATTGTAAGTGTGCTTAAATTTACTGATGCTGAGGGTAGTCATGAACCTTGGGGAGATGCCCTTTGGGTTGCTCAGAACAGATTAGATTGGAGAGAAGATGTTGTTAAGTTGATTGTTTTAATAACAGATGAACCCTGCGATGGAGGAGAGGTGATAGGTGCCGGATCAACAGCAGATTATAATGGTGTGTTGTTATATGAGTTGTTTGAAAATCTAGAGCTTGAAAATTTCATTTTGTGTTCCATAGCTGCTAGTGGAGCTGACAGTTTGACAAAACAACAACTAGAATCAGGAGCTGAGTATACTGACGGTACTTATATTCTATTAGGTGGAGATGGATATCAAACCGGAGACATACCAGAAATTATAGGAGAACTCGTTGTTTACTATGCTACTGAATTAAATCTCAAAATAACAGTGACTCTTTCACATCTAAATGATTTAGATATTGTTGAAACAATCGACAAAGTCTTTGTTGTGTTACTTGATGATATCGCCCCCGAGATAGACTCTTGGACCTACATCACTGAGGACTTCATAACAGATGAAAAATTTGTCAGTATTATGTGTGAAGTGAAAGATGTTACTGGAACTGCTTTTGTTGATATCTACTATAAGACAGATAATATCAATTTCTGGATTATTGCTAATGCTACCCAAGTCTTTAACTTTAGTTATGTTATATCGGTTCCTTACGATCAATCATACAATCTGCTGTATTACCAAGTTTATTCAGAAGATTGGTTAGGTAATTCAGGTTTAACAGAAATTGTTGAAGTCAATATATCTGATTTAGAAAATAAGGAATTGATAAACACAGGCATAAGAAAAGAGTACATATTACTCCCAAATCAAGGAATAATATGCAAACTTATTGGAGATGCTTTAACAGATTCATTTGGTTTAATTTTTTCAAAACAATCAGATAGTTTTAGTGCACTTGCAGCAGACATCAATGATTCCGCAATTATACTTGATAATAACGATGTAGCATTCCAGACTGTGACAGTTAAAAAGGATCATCTGGTAAAGGTATCACTAATAGCCCAGGACTCTGCTAGAGTTGTTGTAACTAATGTTAGACCTCTAAACTTGAATTTTGAACAAAGTATAACAGAAGATATTGATAAAACTGAAGCATATCTATTTAGAGTCAATAATATTCGAAATGATGAAAGAGATAGAAGCTTTGTTGCTGATTCGCAAATAGTTCAAACATGCATAATAGTCTTTAATGCAAGTAATTGGGAACACATTAGCACTGGCTCTTCAGAAGTAATATTACCAGAAGAAGACTTGTATATATTAGTCTATGCTGAATATCACACAGGTGAAATTTCCATATCTTTTAACTATGAAGATGAATATGATCCATATGATCATTACTGGACAGGATATGACGCAACACCGTTCAACTTTTGGTCACTCTTTATAGCTTTACTGAGTATTGGTGTAACTATAGTTGTAATTAAACGTAAAAGGTGATCTAAGTGCGAAAAGCGAAAATTCCCCTTTTCATTTTTTTTCTTCTGCTCTCTATGGTACTTCTTAGTACTTTGACATTAAGTAGAGAGATTAAGAATGAGACTCAATTTACTTCAGAAGAAGCAATTCATCAACTAAATGTAAGTTCTGAATTTAATGAAACAACAACATATGCTTATGTTGATTTTGATTACTTAGAGTTTAGATTACAAGTCAATAATTGGGGAGATGATCTCGAAGGGATGTATCAAGGGCTGATGATTAGCTTAGTATTTGATGCAAATGATACAGAATTGAAAAGTTGGCTTATAACATACAATGATGTTGAAGAACATTATTTTTCTACTGATACAAGAGTAGCAGGAATAGTTAGAATTGTATTCAATTGTATGAATGTAGAAGAAATTGGTTACGACCTAATTGTGAGTGAAAAGTATACACTATGGACTTACGAATTAATATGTAAACCAGAATTTGATATTTATTTTGGAGTAGAAAGAACAGAAAATTATCAAGATGTAATTCAAATGGTTTTAGGATTTGAAAAGAATTTTAGTAATGACAGTATGTTCTCTGTTGGAGTTTATGATGAATATAATGAAACTGAAGAGTTCATTGAGGCATCCATGGCTCTGTTTCCTGAAAACTACATATTCATAGGTGCTCACGTTTTTCCGGAAATATGGTATAGGCTCAGTTTTAATCTTGAAAATTACAATTCAACAGATTGGATGTCTATTAAATTATTTTATGATCAAATGGACACGCCATTTATTGTAAGATTATTTTTGAATAAAGGAGACTATAGTTTACACGAAATACCTCTAGATTTAGTCCATTCAGATTACCAGTACTGGTGGTATGTTGAGTATTATCATCCTAATTACATAGGTTTTGGTATCCTTGTATTTGTTCTGAATATTCTAAAGTATCTAATAATAGGAATAATAGTTGTTGGAATTATAGTTGCATTCATACGATCTTCAATAAAGAAAAAACGGAAAAGAGACATTATAGATTTCAATCCATCTCAGAAATATCAGTATGCAAATGAGAATGTATCATATAAACCTCAACCTACACATGCAGTTAATTTTGATAATAATTCAGAAGATTATGAACTTAGAACTTCTGAACCTAGCAAAGTAAAGTGTTCAATTTGTTTGCAGATTATTGATGATCATAGTAATCTAATCAGATGTCCTTCTTGCGATATAGCATATCATAAGAATCATCTATATCAATGGATTGTTGGAAATGGTACATGTCCTGCATGCAAGTCTAGATTAAGAATCACCTCAAGATAGTCCCTAAGCGCCGTTTCCTTCATTTTTTTTCACCTTAAAACCTGGGACTTTTTTGTTCATGTCCCAATGTTAGTTTTTTTAAATGGATTAGCAACATCTAAATAAAAATACAAAGAGTTGTAACAATGACACAAGCAGCTTATATTCTTCTAAATGTCCAACCTGGGATGCTTGAAGCGGTCCAAGAGGGATTACATAAAATCAAAGAAGTAACCGAAGTTTACGCAGTATATGGAATCTACGATTTAATTGTTAAGATTGAATATGAAACTATGGATGAATTAAAGAATCAAGTTTTGAATAATAACATCATAGTTGAAGGTGTAAAGAATTCAATGACTATGATTTGTGTCAACTAGCTAAAATCATGAGTATTTCGTGGTTTAGATAAAATATTTTCGATTCTTTCTACCAGTACTGTTGCGGGAATATCAAAAGTAGTTATTTTTGCCCGTCTACCTCTTTTACCTGCTTCTATGGGTCCAACACTTTTACCAATAATACCTACCTTATCTAATGTATCTAAAGCTGATCTAAAAGTCGATTTTCCTCTTACTTCTTCCCCGTACTCTTCACATGTTAACACATAGCTGTCAAAACCTTCATCGACTGAAGTTGAAGTAATTCCTTGTTTGGTTAACTTTCTAGCGACTCCTAAAGCTGCTAAGAGTTCATGATGTCTAAGCTCCTCTAAAACATCCCTTCGTAATTCTGGATAAACATCGGCTTTAGCTGCACGAATATAGTCTGGAAGGATAGAAGTTTCTTTCTTTAAATCTGCAAGTTTACCAGAACGATAAAGAATTTCTAAACCATGTCTAGCATTTCTAGAAGCAGAACATATATCAGCAATCAAGTTCAGAGTTTCATCACTATAAGCGGTTGCATAAAGTGCTTTTTCAGCCCTATATTTGAGAATCTGCAGTAATTGATCTCTGTTATAACCTTGTAAATCTATTTGATCGTGTATGTGACCTGATAATGGTACATTTAGAAGCGATCGCCATTCAATTGGTCTAGAAATAACAATTGTTGAGATCATACTCTGTTCTGAGCCAAAATACTCACCAGCATGAAATATACTTAGTATATCTTCAGAATTAAGCATATTAGCTTCGTCCAAAGCAATAATTAGCCTGATATCCTCTTTGGTAAGTCTTTTTACAAGCATATCTAAAATCTCTTCATCACTAAAACCTCGTGATTGAATTCTGAAATGCTCTGACAAAACATTTCTAAGTATAGCTGTTTTGCTTCTGAAAGAATGACAGTTATAATAGAGAAATTTCACATTAATATTTCGAGAATTCGCAGCTTCCTCAAACCGTTTCATTGTGTATTTGCACAGATTTGTCTTACCTATTCCAGCATGCCCTACAATTGCTACATTAACGGAAAATGAGCCTTCTGTACCGAGAAGAGATCTGAAATTTCTCGCCAATCGTGCTATATCTTCTTCTCTCGTTGGTAATTCAGGTGGAATATATTCGGGATAAAGAGTAGATTCAGCTCGGAATATGGATTTTCCAAACATTGCATCTTCAACATAATCAAAGTTAGACATAGAGTTCTCCTCAACAGAGTAATACAGATGTTCAGAAGTAAAAAGTCTTCCGCTTTTCAGACTAGCACTAAAATTAATTTTATTTATCCATAGAACAAATATGTTACTATAGAAGGATAAAAAACATGAGTGAAGAGCTGGTTCAAATTGAAGAAATCAATGTCCAAATTATAGATTATGACGAAGTACCTGCTCATTCTTTCCCATTTTTCACTTCTTATAGAATGTTTTTTGATGACCAAATCAAGTGTTATGGGTTCATGATGCAAAATGAAATAGTTGCAGTTTCTGCTGTGATACCAGATGAACCAGATTATGAAGGAGGATTCATGTCAGTAGGATGTCCAATAATTTATGTTTTTGAAGTCAGAGAAGATCTCAGACGAAAAGGTGTTGGACAAATATGCGCACAAATATTAACACAGAATGTCATAGAAGATGATACAATACAACTTTGTTGCTCTCCCTTCGTAACTCCTTTTTGGCAAAAAGTAGGATTCAACATCCAATTCTTGGATCAATCACTTTACATGCATAAAATGGTTCTGAAAAAAGAAGGAAAAGAGATAGAGGATGAGGAGGTTAACGAAGATTCAAGATCCTTACTTTTTAGGACCTGAAGATATTCGTTGGATTATCATGCCTTCAAGAAGAAATGGTGTTAGGTTCATTGAAAGATTAAGAGCATCAGTTAGTCGTCCTTCGCTATTTGAGTAAATTGTCATTAATTCATCATCTTTCTTGCAGAAGTCACCAATTTTCTTATGGAGATAAACTCCTGCTTCCTTGTGACGAGGAGTTCCAGCCGCTTTAGCAATTTTCTTGATTGCAGAATTAGAAAGTTTAACAATGTAACCATCTTTTGGAGCTACAATTGTCGATGTGTACTCACCTACTACTATATCTTCAGGTTGTACAGTAGCATTTCCTCCCTGAACTCCAATAATTTCTTCCATTTTTGCTTTTGTTTTTCCTTTCGTAATATAGTCAGCTGCTAAATTTGCACCTTGACCTGGTGGAGCAAGACCTGCCATCTCAAAAAGAATACCAGAAAGCTCTGCACTCTTCTCAAACACACTTGTAGGACCATTTCCGTTAATCACGTTCAAAGCTTCTCTTGCTTCTAAAGCTGGTCCAATAGCTTTTCCTAGTGGTTGTTCACCGTAGCTTAAAGCTGCTTCAATCGAGATACCTAATCTACGACCTAATTCTGTTGCTTCATGTGCATAGTTTACCGCATCTTCTTTTGTTGGCATCTTTGTTCCTTCACCTGTCGGAATATCTAATACCATATGATCTACACCAGTAGATACTTTTTTACTAAATATGCTTGCAAGCATCTGACTATGAGGATCAATACCTAGAGGTTGTTCAACACGATGGATTACAATCTCATCTAAAGGTGATAGGTCTAATGTTCCACCCCACACCAACATCCCTCTAGTTTTTGGTGCAATCTCCAATATTTCATCAGCTGTGAAATTAACATCACATAGAACTTCCATAGTATCAGCTGTTCCACTTGGTGAGGTAATTGCACGCGAACTAGTTTTTGGAATTAATAAACCAGCAGCAGCAACTGTAGGGACAATTATTAAACTTACTTTGTTACCAGGAATTCCACCTATCGAGTGTTTATCATAGACTGGTTCATCGAAACTCAAGGTGGTCCCATATTCAGCCATGAAAGTTGTCAGGCTAGCTATTTCATCCATTGTCAATCCTAAATAATATTGAGCTAAAGTAAACATAGAAATCTCTAAGTCTGTGTAATGACCACTACAGATATCATTCACAATAGACCTTATTTCTCCCTCTTTCCAAACCATTCCTTTTCTTTTAGTTTTAACAAATTCTATAGACTGAGGACGTCGTCTAACAAATACTTTCACAGCTTGTTCAGAATCAATTTTTAATTCGTCTACTAGTTTTTCTGTTAAACCAATAAAACCTGGCTCAATTAAAGTATCTGTGCTTAAAACTTCGCACATAATCTCACCAGTATCACTTTTTACTTTTACATTTGCTGAGTGTTTAATCTTGAGATCACTCAGTGTTTGCGAATTTACAATCGCAATATTACGTTCAATTTCATAGTTGATTTTTTTTGCTTTTAATATATTCATATTATCAACTCACATTAGAAATAATGTTTTTCATTAATATTTCTTCGGGAAGGAAAAAGATGCTAGAAGAACATATAACATTTTCGTTTTATGGTAGATTGACTAAACTAATAGTAAAAAATATAAAAAGGAAAGAAAGACTAATCTCTCTTTGCTAATTTTCGTGCTTCTAAATAGAGTTTCAACCTTTGGAATGCATGCAGTCTAAAAGCTACTATTATACCAACGACAACCAAAATTATTGGGATCCAAACTACCCAAGTTGTAATGTAATAAGGCAATCCCCATCCATGTAATCTTATCAGTGTTAAATTAACTCCCGCGAAATACTCTGAACCATTAATAAAGGATGCAGAATAATACATCTCGTTTAAGAGACCAGTGGGTCTATCAAATACTAGAGTGATTTCAGTAATATTGTTTACTTCGGAGATTATTGTGTTTTCATATGTTACCAAGTTTTCTTCAAAAGTCCAGAAAGTTCTATTTATGAAAGGAGAAGTTTCCACATAATTAAAGAATCCTTCACTACCCATATCGGTATAATTGTAAATATTACCATAATAATCAGCTAAAAAGTCTGTGTAATTGTAGTTATTTTCATAATCATTCAAAAATTCTGAACTATTGTAATAAGTTGATGTAAAGTTTTCAATATAATTAATACCAACTGGTTGTAGAAACTTAAATATGGCTCTACCAGTAGCGGTATCACTTGTATACCTTGCCATTACGTCGTTTACATAGATTTGACCCCAAGAATGAGGTTGTGACCTTTGTAACCAAGGATCGCCTCCCATAATCAAGATAATTTTATCGCCTTCTTTGAGTTTCTTATCTCCTTCTTTTAAGTGAAAATTTTCTGTTCTTTCAAGTTCTGTAATTTTCCACTTAAATCGTCGATCTGCTTTAACAGTTTCATAGTAATCGTAAAGATCTAGTTGAGACATATTTACTGTGGATGGAGCATTTATTGATTCTTCAACATCACCTTCAGCATTAAGTGCGAGATTAAAATCATCTTGATTGTCAACTAAAGCTGAAGCAGTCCAGATTCGAGCTGAAGAAGACCCTAGAATAAGAAGAATAGTAAATAAACCAATATAACCGCGTCTACTCATGAATATCACTTTATTTCCATTAATACTTGTTTTATCGTTGAAGACACATTTTTAACCTTATCGGTTAAACCTAAGGAAAAAAATATTAGGAAGAAGATTATCGGGTCGATTCACTATTTTATGTCAAAAGATTATTTTGATGGAATGATAATCAGAAGATAGGGGGTAATCCGCATTACTCTTCTAATGTAAAATATAATCTTTTCTTATCCTTACCCCGATTCTCAGTTTTTAATGGGATAAAAGTACCTATTTCTCTCGTATTATTGACATGAACTCCCCCGTCAGCTTGCCGATCAACATCTTTGATATCTACAATTCGCAAGATTTTGACACTTTCAGGTATAAGATTTACTTTAGTCCTGATTAAATCAGGATCTTTAAGAGCTTCTACCCTTTCCAAGAATGACACTGTAATCACATGATTTCCTGCTATTATTTCGCTCATTGCACTTTCAATCTCTTGAATTCTTTCTTGTCGCAAATGGTCAATATCAAAATCTACCCTACTTCTTTCGGGTGTTATATTTCCACCGGTTACTGTAGCCCCGTACCTTTGATAAAGAATACTTGAAATTGAATGCATCGCCGTATGCATTCTCATCTGTTTATATCGTTTATCCCAATCTATAATCCCTTTAGCTTTTGTGCCTTTGATAATCATTTCTGGAACTGGTGAAAGTTTATGTTTTACTTTACCACCTCTAGATGAAACTTCTACAACATTGTATTCATTATCGTTTTCAGTGATAATTTTCCCTGTATCGCACTGTAAACCTCCTCCAGTTGGTGCAAAAGCTGTTTTATTCAGAATTATGATGTCATCTTCAACGTCTGTAATTTCCGCTTCAAATTCCTTTAGATAGGAATCTTTCTGGTAAAGTAATTCAGTCATGTGTAAGAGAAAATAAGAGAAATTAAAAATCTTCTGAAATCTATCTCTTTACTCCAATTCAACACTTACAAGCTCAAAATTATCAGCATCAACTAATCCAAAATCAGTAATTTTCAAATGAGGGATAACAGGTAGAGCAATAAATGCTAATGCCATGAAGGGTTCAGAGACTTTTGGATCCAATTCAAATACTGCATCACGTAGAGCTTTAGTTTCTTCCACAACTACTTCAAGAGGTTTAATACTCATTATTCCAGCAAAACTGAGTTGTAATGATGTAATTTTATCACTTGTTACAACCACTTGGCCTCCACTCATATTTTTTACAACTTCAATAGCTTTCAACATCAGATTGTAGTCTGTACCAACACATATCAATTGATGACAATCATGAGCTACAGTACTTGCTAAAGCTCCTTCTTTGATTCCTAGTCCTTTAACAAAACCTTTCCCAATTTTAACATCATTTGTGTGCCTATTAATTATTACAATAGGCAGAATATCTTCGTCTAGATTAGGAAGAATAACTCCGTTTTCTACTTGCAGGGTTGAGGTAAGTTTCTGAGTGATAAGAGAGTGATCTTCTACACCGATAACCCTTACTATTGTTTCTTTCTCTTTGTTTGTAGCTATTTTGAGGTCTTCAACAGATGGAACTTGTAGATTTCTCAAAGAATCTAAAATGAAATCTGGATAAGTTTTAGATTGCTCTTTCCAAATAAGTTCACCTTGATTGTAAATTATCTTACCATCAGCAATTACCGATTTTACTTCAAAATCTTCAAGATTATCTATTACTACTAAATCAGCATTTTTTCCAGGTGCAATCCCACCTATAACATCCTGTAATCCTAGATGTATAGCTGTGTTCAGAGTAAGCATTTGAATTGCTTCCAACGGATTTATACCAGATTTTAACAGTAACCTGTATGTGTAGTCTAGATGTCCTTGCTCTTTCAGATCTATTGGATTTCTATCATCGCTTGCCATAATTATATTTCTTGTATCAATTCCATCTAAATCCAAATCAGCAAAGATGTTTTCAAGGTCTTTTGCAAAGGAGCCTTGACGAATCTGCATTTTCATCCCTAACCTTAACTTCTCTAATACTTCTTCACTTGATGTTGCTTCGTGATCAGAAGAGATACCAGCTGCAATGTATGTTTGTAATTCTTTACCTTTGAGTAGAGGGGCATGGCCTTCTATTTTTTTATCATACTTCTTCGCTGAATCAATTTTACTTACTACCTCATCAAAGCCCAAGAAAACACCAGGATAATTCATCATTTCAGCTAAAGCAAAGATTTCATCTCTAGCCATTAGCTCTTCTACATCATCCTTGTCCAAGACTGCACCAGATGTTTCAAATCCTGGTAAAGAGGGCACACATGAAGGAGCTTCGATCAAATATCTAAGTGGTAGGGTCTTGCTTTCTTCAATTAGAATATTCAACCCAGGAATTCCTGAAACATTTGCTAATTCATGAGGATCAATTACTAATGTAGTTGTTCCATGAGGAATTACAGCTTTTGAGAACTCAGGAAGAGTCAACATTGATGATTCAATATGAATATGAGACTCAATCAAACCAGGACAGATAATTTCACCTTCCAGCATGATAATCTTTGTTTTTTCTCCTTCAAACTCGGTTGTATCTAAACCGATATGAACGATTTTATTTTCAGTAATTACAATATCACTTTTCAACAGTTCTTTAGTATAAACATTGACATATTTTCCTCCCCTTAAGATAATGTCTGCTTTGATTCTAGCCATTGAGCTGTCAATTAGTTTTTTCGTATTCATATCAATATTCATTACAATAGTAAATAATTAAAGGTTTTGAGGGTATTCTCCTTGGGACAAACTTTTTTTAGCAATAATGATAGTTTTAGCTTGAACTCATTTGAAAATCAGAGTTATAACAGATTCAGCTGCAGATTTACCAGAGGAATTATTAGAAAAATTCAACATTGTGAGAATTCCCCATATAGTTTTCTTTGAAGATAAACCATGGAAGTTAGGTATTGATATCTCAGTTGCTGATTTCTATGAAAAATTAAAAAAATCAGATTTTCTACCTTCTTCTTCTAATCCAGAACCAACAGATTTTGTCAATCACATAAAAGATAGCTTAGAAGAATTAGAATATGATCATGTATTCTGTGTATCAGTTGCAAAGGATCTGAGCAGTTCAACTTTCTTAGCTGTACGAATTGCAGCTAAGGAATTCAAAAACCAAGTTACCATAATTAATACAGAATCAGCTTCTGGTGTTCAAGGGTTGGTATCACTCACGATTGCGGAACTAGCTGAGAAGGGAAATTCCGTCAAAGAGATAACTGAAAAAATCACAAAAGCTATTGATAATTATTATCTTAATGTTGGTTTTCATACTCTTGACAATGTTTACAGATCTGGGAGATTGAAATCTAAATTCATCTTAAATTTAACTAAACTAATCGGAATTAAACCAATAGCAGAGATGGAAAGACCGGGTTCTTTAGAATCAAGGTTACCAGGTTTTTTTACTAATAGATCAATGATAAACAGATTAACAAAGTTAGCACTAAAAGGAACCAATTCCACAACCACTTATAATTTAGTAATTTGCCATGTTAACAATCAAGAAGGTGCTAATACAATAATAAAACGATTGAAGAAGAAGAGGAAAATTGACAGAAGTTATGTAACTCCAGCCACTCCAATCATTGGTAGTAATACAGGAATGGGTACGATAATCGTATCTCTATTACCAGCTATTTCTTGATAAATCAGAGTTTCAATTTTTCAATAAACTTCTGAATGTATTCTGCAATCTCTTGTTCTCGTCCTTCGTGTATTCTATGCAATTCAGTTTTCAAAGTAACGAGCTCAGAATCTTTGTGAGAAATGAATTTCTTTGATATTTCAGGATTTACAAAATGATCCTTTTCAGCTGTGAATGTTATTATCGGCACATCAATTTCTTTTTGTCTTCCTACAATATCATACTTATTAGTAAATTCAATGACATGTCTTCTCAAACTCCAGTCATCGTTCAACTTCAATCTATTTTTTGCCCAAGTTACGTTGGGAGATTCACCAGTTTTTTTCAATTTCAAAATGAATCCATAGATAACAATGATCATCTTTTGGACGAATTTCATGACAAATGTTGGAATCACTCCCAAGACAGGTATGAAAAACGGCATCTTGTATTTTTCTTGAGAGTTGAAAGCAGCTAAAACTATAGGTTTAGATCCTTCTCCGTCAAGATAATAACTATACATCTGAGAAGCACCAGAACAACTTCCCAGCATGAGAAATTCTCTATCTTTGAGCTTCAGATGTTCGATTATTCTACCAAGTTCGTTGTTGTATTCCTCAGGGCTAAATAGTCCCTTCTTGTGAGGAGTCAATGATTTTCCAAAACCTCTTGGTTCATAGATTATCGCTGTTCTATATTTTTGCAAAGCCTCAGCCATTGGTGCAAAATTATCTATAGCACTTAACCAACCAGGAACAATGATAATCGGCAAAGCATTTTCTTTAGAATTTTGTGATTCAAAGATACCTACCTGGATTTTTACCTCTGGATTATCCTTTGTTATAACATGATCTATCTTTAGACTCATTATCTTTGCAAATATGAACTACAATATATCTATTTCCTAAAAAACATAGAAAAAAAGTGTAAAGAGATTTAAGCTGGTCTCTTTTTGTGGCATAACCACCAATCAAGGCAGGTTATTGAATCGTCATTAAGTCGCTCTTTGGCTGTATCAACATCTTTTGCTGGAGGTACTATAACATCGTCTCCAAACAATTCATTTTCTGGCCAGTTTGCAGGCATTGCAACATTATTTTGAGAGGATATTCGTAAAGCCTTAATCATTCTAACTATTTCTTTCATATTTCTTCCGAGTTCTGAAGGATAGTATAGGATAGCTTGTATGATACTTTTTGGATCAAAGATAAATACTGCTCTTACAGTGCTGCTTCCCTTTTTATGGAGCATACCAAGTGTCCTGGCTACTTCACCGTGATCTGCAATTATTGGGAACTTAATCTCAACATCAAGGTTCTCTTTTATCCACTCTACCCATTTAATGTGACTAAAAACTTGATCAATACTTAAACCAATCAACTCTGTATTCATTGCTTGAAACTCATCATAATGGTTCTGGAAAGAAACAAATTCTGTTGTGCATACAGGTGTATAATCAGCTGGATGACTAAATAGAACTACCCATTTACCTTTATAATCTCCTGGTAATTTCTTCATTCCGTGTGTGGTTTGAACAACCATTTTTGGAAACATAGTACCTATTAGAGGTATTTTTCCGGTTTCTTCGTATTCTTTTAAGGACATAATGTCACCATTTTGAAGAAAGAATATCTTTATATAAATGTTTCCGAATTTCAAAATTAGGTGGTTCGAATTTCAGACACTAAAACTAAATCTTCAAAGATAACAGACCACGAGATTATTCGTATCTTGCTACAGAACAGCAGGAGATCTTTTGTTGATATTGCAAAAGAACTGAATGTTACTGAAACAGCGATTAGAAAACGTGTTCGAAGGATGGAAAAACAAGGTACTATTGAAAGATATTCGATAGATGTTAATCCAAAGAATATAGGATTAGGCATGAGAGTCTTACTAGGTATCGACACAACACCTCAAACCTATATTTCAACACTCCAAAAACTAAAGAACATAGATGAAATTCTCCGAGTGTATTCATCCAGTGGTGATCATATGATAATGTTAGAATGTTGGATGAAAGATGATGCTGATCTTGATAATTTTATCAATGAGCTGAAAAATTTTGAAGGTATAGTAGATATTTGCCCCTCCATTATAAAAGAAATAATCAAATGATTGACTAAGTTTGAATAAAATCAATCATAGATTACAAAATCATCAGCATTACCTTTATCTTTTTCTCTGATGATAAATGAGCGTATCATCCCATGAAAGACATTGAATCGTGGAATTTGTCGACTATATACTTTGTAAGGATAACCATACAATTTCTGTAAGAATGTATCTTTTTCAAATGATGAAATTGTAAATATAATGAGTGCCAATCCAGCGAGTACATTTGAAAGAATCGATTGAATTAGCATCATCAAAGATATTGAAATCAACATACTGCTAAATGTAATTGGATGTCTTACATATGCGAAAAATGCTAAGTTCCTAAAACTATTCAAATTATCTGTACCTCTTTTCTTGATCCATCTCTTATTCAATGAAAACAATCCTAGAATGACAAATATGAAGGCAACACCTGCAACTGTTATCGACGCCACCTGATAGATGAATTCATTTTGAGCTGAGAGCAAATATGTTCCAGAATACTCTCCTGTAAGAGTCAATGAAAGAATTATTAGCAAGAATCCCAATACAAGAAAGACTTCATATCTTACCCTTCTATATATCACTAATATCAGCCATACCAAAACTACTGCTGACATGATTCCAATGAGTACGTAGAATGTAGGAGTACCTATCACGAAATTAACTTATATCTTCCTCTTTTTGAGTTTTTCTGAATTATAGTACCTTTTCTTCTCTTTTCATGCTAAAAATTTTTAATGTTAAAGAATAGGACTGATTATATGAGTAAGGAGGAAAGAACTGCTTTTCTTTTAATCCATGGGTTCACTGGTACTCACTATGAGATGGAACCTTTAGCAAAACACTTGAGAAACAAAGAGATTTATGTCGAAAATATTGTTCTTCCAGGACATGAAACATCTGTAGAAGATCTAAAAGACCGAAAATGGTACGAATTAACGAATTATGCGCAAGAACAATTGAATATTTTGAAACAAAACTTTGAATCAGTTTATGTTTGTGGTCTATCTTTAGGAGGAGCAATTACACTTCATCTGGGTGCTAATAATCCCGATATTGAAGGAATAATCGCTTTAGCAGCACCAGCTTTTTCACCAGATTGGAGAATGTGGCTCCTGGCATATCTACCATTTGTACACTTACTCTATCCATTCCATGGAAACGAAGAAAAGGGATGGGAAGACAATGATTCTCTTAAAACACATCAAAGTTATGGGGTCTATCCTATCAAGACTGTTAGTCAACTCTTTAAACTTTTTAAAATTAATAAGAAAAAGATGCAAGATATAGAAATACCAATTTTAATTGTATATTCCAAAAATGACCCTACTATCTCTCTTAAACATGCTGAGAAAATTTACTACAGTGTCTCATCAAAGGACAAAAAAATCTTACAGATTCAGAGAGGAGGTCATGTAATACCAAAAGACGCTGGAAGAAAACAGTTGTTTGAAGAAATCGATGTTTGGTTAGAAGAAAGAACAAAATAGAAAAAAGAAGGAAGTAGAGAGGAAGAACGATTAGAGATCATCTAAGATTTTATAGATTTCCTCATCAATTTCATCTAATCTAGTTTGTTGTTTTTCCAGAAGCTTTCGTTTTTCTTCCATTGTTTCAAAAAGATTGTTCATTCTTTCAACATATTTTGATCTAGTTTTAGCTTCATCGCCTTCACTAGTTAAAACTTTTATTGACTCTGTGATTCTTTGATATTCATTATCAATCCTATTAAGATTAGATTGTTCAGAGTCCACTTGTTCATTAATTTTGTATTTTTCTTTTCTAAGTTGTTTTATTTTCTTTAGAATCGAAATCTGATTAGCTTTCAAGGTTTCAAGTTTTAATAACTCATCTAGATATTCATCAGAGATTGAAGCGATAGATACACTTTCGGATGTCTTTCGTTCAGTAGGTACTTCAACTTTAATGGTTGTTTTTGGTTCCAAAGTAATTTTTGTTCTGAAGAAATTAGCTGTTTCGGTTGAATCTAATTTCATTTTCTTCTTGTTGATTTTATACCCATATTGTTTTGGTACTTCAGCAATAACTACCTTTTCTTCATCACTTTTGTTGTCGAGTTCTAGTTTGAAAGTTTTAGTGTTAAGATAAGTTTCAACATAGTATTGATTTGAAAGAGATATCCCTATTTTCTTAGTTGTAGTGAATTCTTCCTGTTTGATCATAATATCTTGTTCAACTAAATAGGGTAAGATCTGTTTGTCTCCTTTAGTGACTCTGGGTAACATAGATTCCCCAGCATAGATCCCTTTTTCATACAAAGTTACAGGCCCTGCTTCCCAACCATAACCAACAGTATTTTCAACTTCTATAGCCTTGAAAGGATGAGTTGCATGTTGATGTTGATTGTAGATGTTTATTGTTTCTTTTGGAATCTTTGCTGAATGAAGAAGTAACAGAGCTGATTCACCCTTTTTGATAGTTACTAGTTGCTTTAAACTGAAAGCTATACTCTCTGTTGTAGTTATAACTTCTGCAGAATCTTCAGACACAGCAGCATAGTCATAGAGTTCTGCCACGGGTTCTTCAGCTAAACCGACCAATCTATCCATTTTTTTAGCAGATTTCATTCTAGCTGCACCTCTTCCAGGAGCTGTTGAGGGCATTACTTTGGGTTTCATGTCATAGTCAGCTTCAGGAGTCATCACATTGATTCCCATTTGCTTTGGTCTTTGCACAAAAGGTCTATCGATAATCCAAGGGGAACTTATATCATACCTGAAAGATAAGGGTAGCCCAGTTATAAGATGAATTTTTGCATCTATCCAATCTTGTTGAGAATTATTTGTTACAAGACTCCATAATTCAAAAACTGCATTTTTATCATCTATGTTATAAATTCTATATGAAGATAACCAAGCGGGAAGTTCTGATAAATATGAAATTGTAACATCCTTTTCACCTTCATCTGTGAAATTTATTTTTATATTCTTCACATTCTCTTTTTTGCTTTTTGAGAGCAAATCTATCTGTTCTAGAATAGTTTTCTTAAAGAATTCTTCTTGAGGAAGAATATTTTGCAAATCGTTAGAAGATATATGATGAATCTTATAATCATCAGTCATCAGAATAATTTCAAGTCTAGATGCCTCCTCACAGGCATCCATTATTTGATAACCTATCAATTTACCTTCAATATTTTTCTCATCTTTTGTATCTACAGTTACTCTCGAACCAGAAAGAATGTTGATTATAGATGTCAAAGCATCTCTATCATGATCTATTTCTAAATCCTTGGATTCTTCGGTATCAAAAGCAATTGAAGATAGCATAATATCACCTGTTACATCTACATGAAATGTTTTAAGAAAATCATCTTGATTCTTAACAAGAACTGGAAAACTAACTTCTTTATCCTTAAAAGATGCTTGCGAACTTAACCATCCAATTCCCATCTTGTAGAGCGTGACTTCATTAACTTCAAAAACTACCATGATAATCAACTATAGTCTGACATTTGTGTAATAAAAAGTTTCTCAAGATAAAGTCAATTAGATTGAAGTTGGAAGTAGGGTTGGACCAGGCGGAATTCTTGTAGCAGTTATACCAAACCTAAAACCAGATTAGAGTCTATTATTTTTTTTGACTCAAGATTATTTTTCTTAACTCCAATATGTCGTTTAAAATTAGGTAGATAGCATTATCTAGTGTTCTGAAAATATCTCCAACAGATATCATTAATTTCAGATTCTTTCTTCTCTCAGTTTCATGAAATAGATATTTTTTGTGTTCTAAAGGTAATTGCTCAGCCCTTTCAGCTGTAACAAAAAACACTTTTGCTTTTGGATCTCTTTCGAACAAAGAATCTATATTTTCTATGTGACTTTTACAGCTTTCTTGCTCTTCACAAGAAGCTAAATAAACATAATAATCCATTTCTCTAAAATAATCTTTACCTGCTATCTTTTCTGTGTCAAAAAGAAGTGTAAGAACAATTCTCATGAAATAGGTGTCAATTCTAGTTATGAATTCATTCCGATCCAATTGATATATAAAATCAATATTTTGGTAGTGAAATAATGCTTGTATAATTAAGTTGTATGAGAGAGAATCAGATGAGATTATACCAATTTTTGTTCTTCTGTTGAGTAAATGAGAGATTTGTTGGATTGTATTAAAACGAGATGCAATATCTCTCACAATATCTTCAATGCTCTTTGATTTGATTTGATCATCCAATAAAACGTTCTCTATAAGCATTTCACTTAATTTTAGAAGCTCGTTGTCACCAATTGCAGCTACATCATCAAATTCTTGAAGAAATATATCTACAGTAGTATAAATCTGTCCATGACCGAATTTAACTTTTTCATCATTTTCTTTTTTGTAAAAAATCAGTAATTGACAAAATGAAAGAGTTTCTTTATACTTAGCCCTAGGGTCTGATATTATCGAATCCTTCTTCCTAAAGGTAACAATTAGTAAATGGTATTTTTCAAAATGAGGTATCGGCAAAGGCCCATAAATCTCTAAGTTAGGAGAAGAAGCTGAAACAACGGGGCTATAAAAATTCCCAATACCAATGATTTCATCTGTTGAAATTTCAGGAATGGGACTGGTACTACGAAGAGACATGCCTGTATCATCTAGAACTAAAAGAGCAATATATGGAACAAATACTGATGATGTCATGTCTATCAACGTGAAGATTTCTATAAATAGAAAATGAGGAAGAATTAAAAACTATTGTCATCAAGGCTTAGTTTTCTTGATTTGATCAGCATCTATGTTCTTTATAACCCGAGAGATTCTGAGACTTTTTTCTAAGAACGCTGTAATGAATGCAAAGATGAGTATGACTCTGCAAGATCTCATCAAATGATAACCTAATCCTGCAAAATTTTTGAAGACAAAGATGTGATTGGTTGGTGAGAAAACAGAAGAGACCAAAGTTGATTTAAAAGTAATATCAGTTACTTGAACAATTTGCATATTATAATAAAGAATACTATATTCCATTAGAACATTAGTATCATTAGGGATATCGAAATACAGTGCTGATTGCCAGAAGGTCTGGGAAGTTAGACGAACATTTACGGAGAGTTCCATAGCATAAGCCATGCCTATGGCTATTGCGATTAGAATAATTCTAAAAACTCTAATATCAGACCCTCTAATGAATTTGATTCCTTCAAGCCAACTTATATCATGAGCAGCTACGATAAGAGTTGTAGCTATGAAAATCCACAATGGTGGAGTTTCTTGTATATCCATCCAAGTCAGCGCATAACCTGCTGTACTATACAAAACTGGAATCAATAAAGTAAGAAAACCAATTATACATGCAAGTAAGGATAGAGAAGAAGAAACTCTCATCAAAAAAAAGTTATTTGGGAGTACTTATATATTTTCCTTTCTTCTTGATTTTGAAGTCATTACTCCGCATATTTAAATACTGTATGACAAAGTTGGTGTTAGAATGATAAGTGATAAATCCAGAAAAAGCATAACAAATTCAGCTCTAATATATGTTTTAGTTATGATGGTTAGCATGTTTATTGTTTTTCTAAATGTTGGAGATATAGTAATTTATCTCCAGATAGGATTTGAAGTAATAAAAATTGGTGCTATCATGTGGCTCGCTTTTGGGTTTCTAAGTTTCTATAAAGAAGAAAAGAACAAAATCATTTTAATTACCACAATATTGATATTTATTGCATCTCAACTTAGTATAATTGTGCAGACACTGTATATTCTCTACGCTGCAGGAGCTATTGAGATAACCCGATTATCTTTGCTTCCAACAAATTTGATAGAAATTGTTGCTACTTTAAGTTTAACAGTTGGATTCTATGAACTTAGACGTTCAGTTGACTCTTATGCAGCAGAAAAGAGAAATATCTACAAAGGTCAGATGTCTCTGCCTATGGGGTTCGGATTTTTATCATTAAGTATGATAATAAATACAATTATACCAGCTGAAACCTACATAGATTATACAGATCCCGCAAATCCAATAGTTGCACAAGGATATGATATCTTACTTTGGGTTAACTACTTCTTGGATATGGGATCACTTGTACTAATGGTTCTAGGATTCTGGTATTTGCGAAGGGCATTTTTGGTACTAGATAAGATACCAGATGAACTTTTCCAACAGATGGAGGAGAGAAAACAAGCAGCTGCTCAGCAACGTCCTTCTGGTGGCGGAATATTCGGTAGAAGATCTGGAGGATTATTTGGTGGATTTACCCCTCCGTCAACTCAGACTCAGCAACAACAAGTTGATCCGATTGAGGATTTACTAATAGAAGAAGACCCAACCAAAAAGAAAATGTTTTGCGTTAAATGTGGATTAGAGTTAGATGAAGATTCTGCATTTTGTGCTGAATGTGGGGAAGTTAACCCTTATCTTAAAAAGTAGGTTATTCTTTTGAATGATCTGAAAGATATCACAAAACATCTTTTTTATTCCGCTTGGATTTTAACAATTGTCCAAATGATAAGGGTAGCAGCTGTTACTATCATCGCTGTTGATTTTCAAGAAATGACTTTGATCGCAGATGTAGCATTTGATTGTGCTCTGGTACTATTTGGAATAGGCCTAATTAGGTTAGGTAGAGAACTAGAAAACTATTCAAAATGGATTATAGCTCCAGTATTGCTTTTCACTTCTGCAGGATTAGACATACTTAACATAATATTCACTTACACAAACTTAAGAGCTAGTTGGACCACTGAACCTCTAGTCTTCCTTAATCTTTCTATATTAGTATGTCAAGCAGTAGTTCTTGTTACAGCATTTATATTCTTAAAAATCAATATCGACAACTTAGCAAAAAATGAGATTATTGAAAGAAAAGGGCAATATTTTCTTGCATTAGGTTTTCTTGTTTATCTAGTTCCTTCAATAATAGGTTGGTATGGTTCCTATGTTGGAGAGACTTCATTTCAACTTTGGCAGGAGAATCTTGCATTCTATGTTTATTTATTTGCAACATTCTTGATACTTCTGGGATTTCTAGGACTAACTTCGACCATGAAGATTCTACAAGTATGGAGTCATGGGCAGGAATTAGAGATATTCGAAGAGGAAGAGAAAGATGTTTAGTCGTCAGCAACATTCTAAGATTATAAATAACAGTTTGATCATGGTTTTTTTCTTTCAAGTCTTTCACATTGGTTTTGTAGCACTAACTGATGGTTTTCAAGTATTACTACTACCCGGCTGGAAGAATCATCATATTTTAATGATTCCAATACTTTTAGGCTATATTGGATTCAGTTGGGGTATTTTCAATCTGTCCTATGACCCGCTTGCTGATTGGAGTCATGTAAAAAAATCAGCATATTTTATAATATCTGGAGCGGTGACATTTCTTGTTGCAATATTGATTCTAATCATAGCTGAAGTGTTTAAGGAGCACCCTACCATTGTTTATATTCTTACCCTTGTTGGAATCGTACTTCTTATTTTAGTTGGTCCTCTATTTTCTTTTGGATTCTTCTTATTTAGGAAGGATCTTAAAACGTATTATTTTAAGAAATACATAGCAAAATTTCCCAACACATTTATCATGATTTCCTATCTGGTACAATCTTTTGGGTATATATTTCTTTTAATTAGTAGTTTCTTTAACAACACTTTAGGAGTAGTTTTCCTAATCATTGGAATTGTTGCATTCGCTGCTTCTATCTTGGGGTTAGGTATAGGGTTCTACCCACTGTTTATATCTTTTAGAGCATATCCAAAATTACTGGAATTAGTTGAAGAACATCTGATGAATAAGGAACTAGAATCTTCTAAAGGTGTTAAAAAAGCATCTTAGCTGTTTGGATTAAATCATTCATTTTTCTTTCAACTTGATCATTAGAAGATAGAATTGCGAATGATACTTTGTAAACTGGTTTTTCTTCAAGAAATTCGACAAGATATGAAAGTGTACTAGTAATTTCATCCAATGCGGTTGATTCAATATCCTTTCCAACTATTGCTAGAAATGTTACTAGAATATCTTTCTTACGCTTAGCAATAAGGCTTTGAATCATTTTGACAAGTCTATCAATTTGAAGTTTATCTAATGGATTGAAAATGAACAAAAATGCTTCAGGCATTTCGAAAAGAAGTGGAGCTAGAGAGAGAAAATCTCTATTGTAATCAATTAATAAAAATTGACAGTTGTAAATATCGTTACCTATAGTCTTTTGGAAATCGAAAGGTTCGTAACCGCCTGTATATTGGAAAGAAGGGCTTAAACCTTCTCTGGCTAGAAAATCATTTAGAACATCTTCAACTACATAGTTATTTCCATAAACGCTTATCTTTATCTTAGATGAGATTCTTTCAGGACGGTCGTCTATAAAATGTTCTTTCCTTATTTCTTCAGTTCTCTTAGCTTGTGAGTACTCTCGAGGTGCAACTCTCTGATACCATTCAATAAATTTCAGTTTGACTTCGTCTAGAACATCTCGAACTAATTCATGTGTGATGTACAATCTCTTACCTTGAATCGATAATCCATATGCCATTGGAAACTGTTTGATAAATCCAGCAAGATCTTCAGGATGAATATTTAGAATTGAGGAGAAAATTTCTAATTCCCAAATTGATTTCTTATCAATTAGAGAGAATAAATGTTCGGCTATTTTCTCCTCTTTTTCTGTACTCATTATCCATAATTATTTTTCTGTGTTTAAAACCATTTCTCCTTTACTGTGGTAATGTTTGTTCTTACATTAAAGTTTTAAATAACTATTAACACACAGTAAAACAATATAGGATGATTAGATGTTATTTGAATACTTTGAATGGTGGCATTTCTTAGCTCTTTTTGGAGCAGGTTTATTATCAGGTGCAGTCTCACCC
>JAAFKJ010000145.1 GCA_021399395.1 Candidatus Heimdallarchaeota archaeon | reverse complement strand
TCATATCATACCCCATTTCCTCAAACATTATACCATCTCTTTGAAATATTCTGGAAATTACTAATCTACATACTTAAATATTTCCTCAAAATCTGAGATTCTATTATTAATTGTTGGAAGAAAAACCATTACATCTTCTTAAACCTCATCACAGAAATGTTGCATGAAAAAAGGATTTATATTAGATTTATCTTTCTGTTTCTCGATTACATAATGAGTTTCGATGATATACCAATCCCTGGAGAAATTATCGAGGTTGAAGGGGACAAGAAAACTAACACAATTTTCATGCTTGCTTTAAGTACCTGTCATTGGTGCAAGAAAGGTAAGCAATGGTTGAAAGATAATAACTACAACTATCGCTTTGTTGATGTGGATAATCTACCTATTGAAGAAAAACGAGAGTTCAAAAGAGAAGTAAGTAAACTTTTCAATACAATGGTCAGATACCCATTCCTAATTGTTGATGGGCAGAAATTTTACGCTGGTTTTAACATAGACAACTGGAAAGAAATGCTATTAGAATAGGTGATAAAATGAAAGAAAAAACAATCGAAGATGTCGAAAAATACGTCCAACAAGTAGCAGACAAGAGAGGATGGATTCTTGATCCAAGTAAAGATGAAACTTACGAAATACTAGTGAATGGCTTGAGAGTATATTTCAACAAAGTGGGTTACTTTAACTGCCCCTGTCGAGATTCTAATGAAGATAGAGTAATGGATAAGGATATATCTTGTCCTTGCGATTATGCTCAACCTGATATAGCAGAACATGGCCGATGTTATTGTGCACTTTTCTACGAACCCAACTATGATTTCTCGATACCAACTTTAGAAATGATTGCAGAGCGTAGACCAGAAGAGAAATGGTAAAAAATCTCTTTCTTAATGCTCTTTTGTCACTAGATAAACTATATAAATAACCTAAAGTCGTTTTTTCTTGGTATAAATGGATAAGATTGGAAAATATAAGGTAGTTCCTTTCAAAAGACAACTTCAAGCTGAAGTTACTGCTATGTCTAAGCATATGTTATATATGACAGGTCTTATCGAATTGGACATAACAGATGCAAGAGAGTTCTTTAGGTGTTATAAAGAGAAACATGGAGAATCACTTTCATTTACAGCATGGATAGTAAGATGTGTTGCTGCAGCTGTTAATGAAAATCTTGAGGTTCACACATTTAGAAAACGTAACAAACTTTACATCTTTGAAGATGTAGATGTCTCAATTTCTGTGGAGAAAACAATAGATGGTAAACCTTTCCCAACTCTATATAACATTCGTAAAGCTAATGAAAAAGATGTTATGGAGATCCATAAAGAGATTAGGGAAGTTCAACGACCAAAGAAGAAGGAAGATATTTCCAGTGATATTTCTGCAAGACAACTCAACTTAATGCTTAAACTGCCTAAATTTGTTCGCAAACTTATTTTCTTTGACAGAGTTATGAGAAATCCAATACATCATAAGAAACTCAATAGCACAGTTCAAATTACAACAATAGGAATGTTCGGTAAAGGTATGAGCGGTTGGGGTTTAAATCTAGGTCATCATCCATTAAACATCGTAACTGGTGGGATCTCATTTAAACCGCGATTTATTGATGGTGAATTGGTGAATAGAGAAATATTAAACATGACTCTCAGAATAGATCATGTTGTTACAGATGGTGCTCCTTCAGTACGTTTCATACGAAGATTAGGTGAATTGGTTGAAGGTGCATTTGAATTGGAAAAATATTGTAAGTAGAAAATTCTTTTTACTCCTTTAAGAATTTTTTTTGTAAATGATTTTAGAAATATATATAACTAACAAAATAGTAAAATAAGCTTAAGTTGAAAATATGGCAGAAGATAATCAGAGATTTTGTTTTCATACTAATATTGGGTGGTATAACTGTTGGGTTGTATTTCGCATCTCTAATTGGACCTACTCGTCAATTTGATTGGAGAGTGTTTCTTACATATATTTTTCTGCTGTTTTTTGTTATAATTATCGCAATTTACATCTATTGGGGTATTAATAGAAAGAGAACATCTAGGTCTCCTAAGAAGATCAGAGAAGTTCAAGCATTAAGAAAGGATGATTTAGTTTCAGATGAAGAACATCTACTTTACGAGAAAATAAGACCTGTGATTAGTAAAATGGGTGCTTTAAACATCAGGAAGACTAAAGGAATTATACCAAGAATCTCCTTTGAGTTTCACAAAGATCACAAATATAGCTTTCTACATAACTTAGCAATTGAAGTTGTGAGTGTCGATGATATCAAAATCAGTGCAATTCTAAGAATTGAGTACCCAATTTCACTAAGTATCAAAAGACGAACAAAACAAGATATTTCTTCAGAGGAGAAAAAAATCGAATCAAGTCAGTTTTTTGTTTTTCATACAAGTCATCATATTGCATTTGAAGAAATATTTGCTGAAAGAACTTTCGATGACTTGCTAATCAAGAATAAAGATAAAATGTATAGTTTGACTTTTAATAGCAAGTTTATTGTTGCCTTATTGTCAGATTTTTCAACAATTGAACCTCTGTTTAATCTAATAACCTTCATACATGATGAACTAATGCTGAAAGATTTTGGTGATACAGCTGTTGAAGAATTAGCTTGCTATCAATGTGGTGATTTATTCCAATCAACAGAAGAAAAGTGTGATAAATGTGGCGCACCAAGACCAAGTTGTGTAGTCTGTTTATTGGATATGAAACCATCGGAGAAGAAGAAGGTTGTTCAGACTCCTTGTTGCGAAGTTTATGCTCATAAAGACCATCTGATTAGCTGGTTAGAAACCAATGCCAAATGCCCTAACTGTAAGAAAGATTTGTTCTTATGGCTTAGGACTTTAAAACAGACCAGAAAATAGTGATTTTTTTTGCAAAGGTTTAAAAAACTGGATAAAAGTATACTTTGTGGGAGAAAATGGTTACTGTTGGAGAAATCTTACTTTATTTTTTTGTTATTGTTGCAGTCACAGTTTTGTTATTATGGATAGGTTCCAAAGTGGAATTGCATGTGAGATTTAGACGCAGGTTTTATGGTAACTCTAAAATTAATGAGAAATTTCGACGAAAATTCTATGGTGAATCAGGTTACAGAGGTAGTTCGATTACAATCGAGGAAATGGCCGAAGGAAAAAAGATTCATGACTATGTAACAAAGCAGCAATACAAGTATACTGTGGGAAGATATCCTCTTAATCTAAAAACAGGAAGAGGTCTTTCTTTTGTTATTCCATATGAGGTTCCAGGTATTCACGAAGTAATTGCAGAAGAACCTTATCAGAGGAGATTCGGGCAATCTCGTAGAATAGCTTCTTCAATCCCAGCTAGCTCTAGAGTCCGCAATAAAATGCAACGATATTTTGAAATAATGAATCTTGAGCGAAACGAAGAGAAACTTGGTGAGTTGAATAATAACCTCTATTCCATTATTGAAAATACTAAACCTGAAAACATCGAAGTTTTTGAGTTTCATCCAGGATTGGTATTTAACTATAATAGAAAGAGTGTTTATTTCAATATAAGAGGTGCTGGGTTAAATTATACAAAAGATGGTAATCTATTATTCATTGCTTATTTCAAAAATAGATTGTCTTTTGAAATGGATATCAGAGAACCGAAAGACAAAACAAAAGAAATGCTGGTTGTTGATGATAAATATTCTTTATATTCTTCTATACCTGATGCAGCAAAAACAATCCTTAATGACAAAAAGGTTCACCAGATTATGGAAAAACTGGTTGGATCAACTATAAGACTCTATTATGAAGATGATCAGCTTTTTGCGATACTTAAATCAGATATAGAATTCATTGAGATATTGAACTTAACGAACAGCATATTTCAAGCATCATATCGCTTAGATGACTATGAAGAAAGAGTAGAAGAACTAAAATGTTACAATTGTGATGACCCCTTTGACTTGTCAGAAGAGTTCTGTGATAAGTGTGACGCACCAAGACCTACTTGCATTGTGTGCCTTCTTGATTTAAACCCTTCAGAAAAAGAGCAAGTATTGAAATTACCTTGCTGTGGAATTTATGCTCACAAAGAGCACATAAACCAATGGCTATCCAAAAATTCCAAATGTCCAAACTGTCAAGAAAATCTAGCTAAACTACTTAAACAAAAATTGTGAGAATAGAGTT
>JAAFKJ010000144.1 GCA_021399395.1 Candidatus Heimdallarchaeota archaeon | reverse complement strand
GTTCAGTTTTATCCGTTCAGTACGCAAGACAGTATACATATTCCTCTAATAAGAATTTGTTATTTAAACACCAGAACTTTCTTCAGATTTTTGTTCTTCTTCGGAACTAGTCGGAAAACTCTTTATATCAAATAAACCTAAGTTAAATACCAAAATCTTACACTTATTTAGTTAAGTCCAAAAATGGTGGATCAAATAACACAAAACAATAACCTATCTATTAGTATTCAGTCCTACTTCGATTCTTTAAATAAACAATTAAAGAAAATATACAATATTGCAACTAAAGCCAGAAAACAAGGTTTAGATCCAGTACCAGAAGTAGAAATACCTATTGCTAAAGATATTGCAGATAGGGTTGAAGGTCTAATTGGTCCAGAGGGAATAGGAAAAATAATTAGGCAATATGAAAAGCAAAATCTTTCTAGAGAAAAAGTAGCGTTTAAGATTGCTGAAGATATTTGTCAAGGAAAATTAATTCAAGGATCTAAAGAACAGCTAGCTGAACAAGCCATTCGAAGTTCTCTTGCAGTAATAACAGAAAGCATAACGGCTGCACCAATTGAAGGTATTGCTAAAGTTAAAATCAAGAATAATTATGATGGCTCTGAATATTTGGCTGTATACTACGCTGGTCCTATACGTTCTGCGGGTGGAACTGCAGCAGGAATGAGCGTGTTATTAGCTGATTCCATCAGAAAGAATCTGGGGTTGGCTAAATATGAAGCAGATCAACGTGAAGTTGAGAGATATCTGGAAGAGCTTGAACTATACAATAGAGTGAGTCATCTACAGCTTCCCACTACAAAAGAAGAGCAAAGATTTGCAGCTCAAAACTTGACAATTGAAATCACTGGAGAACCTACTGATAAAGTAGAAGTCTCGGGAAACAGAGATCTAGCGAGAATAGGGACTAATCGTCTCCGCGGTGGAGCTTGCCTAGTCTTCAATGATGGACTTGTAGGGCGCTCAAAGAAGATTTATCGAAGAGTACTTGAAAACCAGTTAGAGGGATGGGATTGGTTTCAAGAATTAATAAAAATACATGAACAAGCTGGTCATGCCATTAATGAAGATACAATACAAGATCAACTTATTGATGAAGAAGACTTAGAAGTTCTTTCTGATGAAGGTTATATCAAAGATGTAATTGCTGGTCGTCCTGTTTTTGCACATCCTTCAGAGAAAGGCGGTTTTAGAATTAGATATGGGAGATCGAGAACAACAGGTTTAGCTGGAATGGGGATTCATCCTGCCTTAATGGGAGTTGTAAACGATTTTCTAGCTTGTGGAACTCATGTTAGGACAGAGAGACCTGGTAAAGGTGCGATTGTGATGCCTGTGGATACTATTCATCCTCCTATTGTTAAATTGAATAATGGCGATGTACTCAAAGTTCAGACCTATGAAGAAGCTAAAGAAATTAGAAAAAATATTAGCGAAGTTCTCTTTTTAGGAGATATGCTTTATGGGGTAGGGGAATTTAATCAGAATAGTTATGACTTGATTCCAGCAGGATATTGTGAAGAATGGTGGTCACAACAATTAGAAGTACAATACATGGAAACTAACGCCAAGGATAAAGATTTACTTACAAAGGATCTAAATCGTAGGATACAACTTTTCATAAAAAATCCTTATCTGAATATACCTACTCCTGATGAAGCACATGCTCTATCCAAAATATTAAACATCCCATTGCATCCTGAATATACTTTCCACTGGTCAAATATACCCGTTGATGATTATATTATACTTCGCGATTTTGTTGCAGAAAAATCCTCTAAAACTCCAGAAGGTTTAGAAATACCTTTTGATGATAAGATTAAAGGAATTTTAGAATGGATCTATATTCCTCATAAAGTTCGTGAAAATAAAATTCAGTTTGATATTTATGGGACTCCATTGTTAATCTCACTAGGCATACACAATGGAAAATTACAACAGATTAAGAATTCAAACGGAAAGATTCTTGATTTGATTAACTCTTTAAGCAAAATTGAGATCAGGAACAAATGCCAAACATACACCGGAGCTAGAATGGGGAGGCCAGAAAAAGCTAAAGACAGGAGAATGAAACCACCTGTTCACCTTCTCTTTCCTGTAGAAGGTGCTGGAGAAAGATTTAGAGATTTATACAAAGCATCAGAAAATAAAACTATAAACCTTGATTTAGCAAATAGACATTGTCCTAAATGTGGAAAATTCATGAATGCATCGTTATGTGTTCCATGCAATGAGCCTACAGTTTTTGCTTACAAGTGTACATATTGTAAACTCAAATTAGACAAAGATGTATGTCATGAATGTGGGAGAAATGCCTCTGCAGCTGGACAAACAGATTTTCCTATTGGTGATAGAGTAAAAGAGGCAAAAAGGGTCATTGGTGGTGTGTTACCTAAGAAAGTTAAAGCTGTGAAGAAGCTAATGAATAGGCATAAAGTTCCTGAATTGATTGAAAAAGGAATTTTAAGAGCAAAACACGGTATATTTGTTTATAGAGATGGAACCTCTAGATTTGATTCAACTGATGCTGTTTTAACACATTTCAAACCCAATGAAGTGGGTGTAAGCATACAACAATTACACAAAAACGGATATATGACAGATGTTGAAGGCAAACCATTAGAAAATGAAGATCAGCTAGTTGAATTGAAAATACAAGATGTAGTAGTGAATGAGGCAGGAGGAAAACATCTTCTAAATGTTGCAAATTTCATAGATGAGCTATTAGAGAAGGTTTACAACCTCCCACCATACTATAAGGCTAAAAAACCTGAAGATTTGATTGGTCGAATTATACTTGGTTTAGCGCCACATACTTCAGCAGGAATAACTGGAAGAATAATTGGTTATACAAAAGCTAAGGTGAACTTTGCACATCCATATTGGCATGCGGCAAAGAGAAGAAATTGTTTGTTTAAAGATGAAGAAATACTCATATGGGATACCAGTACAGAACAGCTTATCCGAAAAGATATAGGTAAAATTGTTGATGAACTTATTGCATTAGGGGCTCAACAAGAAGTTGTTGATGATTATGGAACCCTTGCTATTGAAAATCTTCATCCACACTGGGAAGCTGTGAGCATAGATGAAACGTCAAATCAAGCTATTTTTCAACCGATAAAACATTGGATAAAAGGAAGAAGTAAGCAATGGATTGAGATTCGGACCAAAACAGGTAGAACTCTTAAAATGACACCAAATCATAATGCTCGTATTTGGAATCCATCTAGCAGACTTACTACAACTACCAAAGCAAAAAATCTGCAAATAGGTGATGGTATACCAGTTGTTAAAAAACCCCCCATACCTATTATTCAACCACCTGAGAATATTAACGTTCTAAAAGAACTGTCATCTTTACCCGCTGAGCCTAAATTCATTGAATTTAAACATCAAGTGCGTTTACGTGGAGCAAACAGCTGGATGAGAGCAAAAATTATCTCTTTTGCTCAGAAAAAGAATATGATTAATCCTAATAAAGACTACATTAAGTTTCCAAAACAAATCAAAGAGTATTTCTTGAAACTATTACCAGAAAAACCAGTGAAACAAAGATTGACTTCTGATTGGCTCAAGTCAATTCCTTTGAGTCATCTCGAAGTTTTGCATGACTTGAAAGTATTCCAATGGGATGAAATTCCTCAAGAAACAAGGCTAGGTATGGCAAGAGATGATCATACTGTATCTCCATATATACCATTTACTACTGATTTAATGAGATTGTTGGGGTACTTAATTGCAGAGGGATACATCCGCGATGAAGGAACTTGTTATCAAATCAACTTCAGTGTTCCAAATCCAGATTTAAGGAAACATGTTGAACCTCTGATAAAGACAGTCTTGGAATCCACGCCTTATTACAAAAAAGATAACCACCAATTAGTTCACACAGGAAGGATACATGCATATTTGTTTGCTTATGCATTTGGAATGAGAAAGAAAGCTCTTGACAAAAGAATACCAAGTTTCGTGTATACGTTGCCTGAGAAATACAAATTTTCATTCCTCTCAGCAATCATTGATGGTGATGGATCAATAATAACCCGTTCATTTAGAACAACTCTCTATACAGGAAATTACAAACTTGCACAAGATTATAGTCTATTATTAATGTCAGTAGGTGTTTTTGCTAGACTTTCAAAGATACAAGGAGGAAGATATGGTGATACTGTCTTAGAAAGATATGAAGAGCTTGGAATAGAGCCTAAACAGAACAACCCATTATATCATGTTAATATCCCTGGTAAAGAAAATGAGATTCTGTTCAACAATATCGATTTGAAACATAAAAAGAAGAAACAAAATCTTGCTCTACTGAAAAAGCAAGGTTACCCCCAATTAAAAACCTTTGACGAGATAAGTAACACAATTGCAGTTGATAAAATCAAAACGATAACTACTATTAATTCAAATGAGAACTCATACTGTTTAGAAGTAGAATCAAAGAAAAAGGATACCGAAACATATCATAATATTGTAATGCTCAATTCCTTAGTAACTGATCAATGTGACGGAGATGAAGATTCCATTATTCTTGCTCTAGACGCTTTTCTGAATTTTTCAAGATTCTATCTTCCTGAGATTCGAGGTGGTAAAATGGATGCTCCCCTGATTTTGGTTGCTAATCTTAATCCTCATGAAGTAGATGATGAATCACATAATGTTGATACTTGTTCAAAATACCCTCTTTCTTTTTACGAAGCTACTTTATCACGGGCATCACCAAAATCTGTTTTACCCATGATTGATATGATAAGTAATAGATTAGACAATCAAACAGCATACGAGGGCTTCTATTACACCCATGATACATCTTCAATATTCGATGGGCCTGAATCTACTGCCTATAAGAGATTGGAGACAATGCTGGATAAGGTTGAAGCACAGTTGCAAGTCGCCAATATAATAAGATCTGTAGATGTTAAAGATGTGGCCAATCGAATTATTGTGAACCACTTTATTCCAGATCTTATAGGTAATATGAGACGATTTGGGGCACAGAAGTTCAGATGTACAAAATGTAATAGGACATATAGAAGAATTCCTTTGAATGAGGTTTGCCCAAACTGTAAAATGCCGAATCTTAATTTAACAGTACATGAAAAATCTGTAATAAAATATCTTGAAATGGCTGAGAATTTAGTCAACAAGTATGAGCTTTCTGAATATTTGAGAAATCGTCTAGCTCTAATAAAACATAATGCAGAAACTTTGTTTGAAGGAGGAGCAACACCTATTTCTAAGAAAACCTCTAGTAAAAAAGTTGAAGGTATGGTAAAACTATCAGATTTCTTTGTTAAGGCTGATGATACCAACGATAAGCAACAAAGCAAGTAAATCTACATTGTTCAATTTTAACATAAGAATAACTTTTTAATTATCTGAACTTTTCTAAACTTGAAAGATAATGGCTGAATCTAAGGATCAAGAAAAATCTCTTAAGATGAAAACAATGACAGATTTAACAGGTAAGGAGAAGCATATTTACGCTTTGCTATCTTTTGCCTTTGTAATCGTTCTAACCCTTGTTCTATATCTTGTTCCTGATTATTATTTCCTAGAAAAAATCACAATGGAAACTGTATATCAAGTACTTGAAATGTATCAATTTCCCATAGAAGATGGTGGCTATTATAATGAACTAGATAGTGATAAATCATTATTTGTAGTTCTATACAATATCTTTGTAAGCCTTGATGGGCACAGTGGAGATACACCAGTTATACGATCAATAAATCCTTCTGCTTATAGACAATTTGCTGTAGTTCGAGCTTGTACAGGGATGCAAGCAGGCGCACTATTGATTGCCCTAATAATCGTAACTCCAGCAGATTCAAAGAAAAAAATAAAAGCTACAGTTTATTCTCTTATAGCTTTAATCATTGGTAATTTTCTTAGGATTGCTTTAGTTATTGCTATGACAGTTCATATACAAGCTAGTTATGGAGCTTCTCATACTGGTGCTTGGTTCTGGGCTCATGATGTATTAGGAAAGCCCATAGGTTTCTTTGGAACAATCTTTTTTGCCATTATCATTGAAAGGCAAGGCGTTCCAATTTTGAATACAGTGAGTCTCTGGATAGATTCATTTCTTGATTTATTGAAGAACATAGCAGATAAAGTAAAGAAATTAGCTAAATAATTTTCACGAAACTATCTAGGATTATTTCAATTTTTTGTCTTCTTTAAATCAATTTTAAAGTACTGGTAACTTTCGATAACTTTTATTAAACGTTTGAACATATATAAACTCGAATTAGTTTGAGTGTGAAGCTTAATGAGATATTTAGAAGTCCATGAAGATGGTTCTTTAGCAGAAATGACAGAGTTAGAACTAAGTTCTGAAAAGGTTCTAATTCTCGTTGATGAAGAAGATAAAAAAATGTGGCTATGGAAAGGTTCTAGCTGTCCGATTAGAAAGAAATTCATTGGTAGTCGTGCATTGTCTGATTTAAGGAAAAAAGAATATGGTTTTGCTTATGTTCCTCAATCGTGCGACCAAGGTGATGAAACTGCCGAATTTGTAACAATGCTTCAAAAAATAAGTAAAACCGACTTAGTTTCTGACACAGTTATGAATAGAGCTCAAAAGATTATTGATAGACAAAGCAGAATAAATGTATTTGAGGAATCTCAAGAGGATATACCTTCTACAACTGCTACTGTTAGCACATCTATCCCCGATGAAGATGTGCAATTAAAAGATCGTCCAGCTCAAGTTCCTTCATCTGAATTACCATCCCATGTTGCAAAAATGGGTGCTCCTGGGAATAGACCTATGCCATCAATTCTTTCAGCTTTGGAATCAGAATCAATCGAAATAAAGTCTGCAGAAGAAACACTAGCACCAACAGAAACTGCTGAGGTTGTTACTTCTACATCTGAAACAGCTGTTGCTACAGAAGCCGTTAAGAAAGATAATGTTCTTGAAAAATCCTTTACAGTATTGAGAGATTTAGGTGCTCCTAAAGGTTTTTACAGAGATTTAGTAATTATAGGAAATAAAGTTTATACAGAAACATATACAGGTGGTTTTGAGGAACTAGATGAACCTCCTGAAGGTATTTTCTTCTCTAGTTCCCATGTTCCAAGAATGATTTGTGAAAATGGTTTAGTAAGAGCTATAGAATTTCTAAAACCTGAAGAGGGTGCAGAGTTAAGCGAAGAAGATGAGGCTATAGCACAGGATATTGAAGATTTACTTGGAATGTTTGAAATTGAAGTGGGGTAAAATCACCCCTCCTTATACTTTTTTTGGTGGTTTATATGAATGAATTTCAACTGACTGTTCTTCTTCATCCTTCAATTGAATCTAAAGATCATATTCTAACTGGAAAAATAAATAGTGAAACTCGAATATTGGATGGAATTATCTCTGTTCTTAAAATAGACGAAAACGTTGCTCATTTACTTGTTATTGATAATGAAATAAAACCTGGATATCTCTTGATATCGGATAAAAGGGAACTCAAGACTACAGGAATTATAAATGAAATAATTACATCGGATATGGATGTAAGAATTATACCTATCTCACATGGTGGTTAGTAATTCGAATATTTGAACCAACAAATATCTTTACCTATTAACTTCATTAGATATATTTTTAATCACATTAATCTTTTTACATGTTGCTTGACTAAATGGTGCCAGGATAGCCAAGCGGACAACGGCGCTGGTCTTGAAAATCAGTTCCTTATAGGATCCGGGGTTCAAATCCCCGTCCTGGC
>JAAFKJ010000143.1 GCA_021399395.1 Candidatus Heimdallarchaeota archaeon | reverse complement strand
TGACTTTAACACAGACAGATCAAATGCTTATTTTTGTTGTAGATGAAGCTGATGATGATGTTCATCCTAAATTGATGGATTTTGCAGTCTATCATTTTGGGACAAAAACCAAGAAATTTCCCACAACCGTAAGGCCAGTATTCTTCAACATAATGAGTAAAGATTCCAAAGAGAGTTATCTCCAACCTTACATCCCCAAGGATAATGAATTTGTTAAAAAACATTTTGAGAATCCTACCGTCATAAAAACCACAACAAAAGCTATTGAACTTCTACTGGATGTAGCCACTCTAGAAGAAATCTCGGCATTAACTCAATTAAGCCCACTTTCAAGTATGGAATTACCATCACTTCTTAAGGAGTCATCAGGATATTGGTTCTCCAAAGTTTTTAGCGAAGCCAAAAAGAGATTGAAATCATTCTTCGTTCCTAAATGTCCCTTCTGTGATAGTACAAATATACTTCATGAAATTCCAGATTATGTAAAACAAAAGCTGAATTTAGATCTTGAATTAAATAAAGAGAATTCTTATGTGGCATTCTGCGATGTCAAAAGAGGTGGATGTGGTTTAGGATTTATTGTTGTGAAGGATAGATTCCAAGGGGGAGTACATGGATTCTTCGTTGGTGGGGAACAACAATACTCACACGAAGTGGGTAATGCTAAAGCAAAAATACAAGAGTTAGGGTTAGATACCCATTCATTCGCTCATATTAAGGATTAGTCAACTGGAACGAATTTGAATCCATATTTTATTAGTCCTTCTTCTCCATCTTTAGCTAGTATTCTTAATACCATCCGAACGTGCAGACCTACTTTTATTTGAGAATAGTCGATATCTACAATCTGTCCAGTAACTTTTATTCCATCCTCAAGTTCAATTATTCCAATAGCATATGGTACATATGTTGTCATTTCCTCAGCTGTTTGATTAACTTGAGAAAATTGAACTATCTTACCTCTTTCTGCTAATTTGTACTCTTCGACTTTTTCACTTCCGCAGTTAGGGCAATAATCTGTAAATGGAAAATTTTTGTTGTTACAGTCTGAACATTCAATGCCAGTTCCTAGGTATCTTTGTCTTTTCTCTCTCCATATTTTTGGTGGCTCCATTATTGTTTTACCTCCTCTTTTGCAAAGATATTAACATATGACATCGCTCCTGTTCCTGACACGTTTTGGGTTAAGCCATATTTTATATCATCTACTTGACGTTGGTCTGCTTTACCATCTAACTGATCGATAATCTCAATTATTTGAGCTAAGCCTGTAGCACCAAAAGGATCCCCTCTTGCTTTTAACCCTCCACTAGTATTAACACTTACTTCCCCATTGATTTTAGTTTTACCTGTCTCTGTTGCAGAACCACCCTCGCCTTTGGGGAAAAGATCTAAATCTTCTATTGCTAAAATTTCTCCTATCGGATAAGAGTCATGTACTTCAGCAACATTTACATCAGTCGAAGAAATACCTGCCATTGCATATGCATTTTTAGCTGCTATTTTTGTGGCTTTAAGAGTTGTAAGTTGTTCTCGGTGTTGTAATGCTAAGTAATCTGAAGCACTTCCGATCCCTAAGACTCTTGTCAAATAACCGGGTTTCAAATTTTTCTCAACGAAATCGGATGAAGCGAGAATTATTGCACCACTCCCATCACAATGTGTAGCTGGATCAAATCTTCCAATTGGTTCAGATATTCTTTTTGCTTTCAAGAATCTTTCTAATGGAATTTCCTTCTGGAATTGAGCTTTTTTATTGTATGCCCCGTTTTTATGATTTTTTTCTGGAACTGAAGCGAGTTGTTCCATTGTGGTTTTATATTCCTGCATATGGGCTTTTGTTAATATTGCATATAAGCTAGTAAGAGTTGCTCCCATCTCAAATTCCCAAGAGTAATCGATGGTTGTTCCAAGTATCTTTTCAATTGTACTGTTCTTGACGAAATCACTAAGATTTTCGACTCCTACAACAGCAACACAATCAAACAAACCACTCTTTATAGCTACATAGGCTTGCTGAAACGCTGCTGCCCCACTGGCTGTTCCAGCTTCAATTCTAGTAAAAGGAATTGTTAGATTGCACTCACGCAAACAGTTTGAACCTACAGAAGATTGGGAGTTTGTATTTGTAACCAAAGAACCAAGGAAAACGCTTTGAATAGATTCTTTTTCTAGATGAGAATTTTTGATAGCTTCAATCAAAGCTTGAGATGCTAGAGAACTAGGATTTTTGTGATAATGTTCTCCAAATTTGGTCAAACCATGCCCTACGATAAATACTTCTCTGTTAGCCATATCTATCACCTTAACACTCCTTTATATCTAGCATAAATCCCATAATCGATGTATTTCTTCCTATTAACATAATAATCAACATTGAAAGGGTAAGGTTTCACTTCTTCTATCAAGTCGGTTACAAGAAAAGAAAATGCGTCACTACCTGCTCCACTTCCATAGGAAGTAATGAAAATTCTGTCTCCTGGTTGAGAGTGATTTAGAATTTGAGCAAGGCCAATCATGGCTGATGCAGAATATGTGTTACCAACTTCTTTACAGACGAGACTCACTTCAATTTGTTCTTTTGAAAAACCTAACATACGAGCTGCTGAGAGCGGAAATTTCGCATTTGGTTGGTGAAATGTTGCAAACTTATAATCGCTCGGTTTTGAATCAAGCTGTTCCATTAGTTTCTTTGAAGCATCTACAACATGTTTGAAGTAAGCTGGAGCTCCAGTAAATCTGTTCCCATGTGAAGGATAAACTGCACCTTCTCTTCGCCAAAAATCTGGCATGTCAGTTGTTATTGAATAAGTTCCTTCTAATTCAGCAATTATTCCTGCTTTACCTATTAGGAATGCTGCACTTCCTGCTCCTGCGGTATACTCCAGTGGATCTCTTGGACGAGCTTGACT
>JAAFKJ010000142.1 GCA_021399395.1 Candidatus Heimdallarchaeota archaeon | reverse complement strand
TAGAGTTTAAGGAAAGGAGAGAAGCTAGCCTTTGAGAAATAGAAGGAAGGGATAAAGCAGCCTGAAATATGCTAGCCTCTGATATTATAATAGAGACTTTGGCATTTAAACTAGAAGAAAAGAATATCCAGTTATAGGAAATCAATTTCTCATTAGATTTATAAAGATAAAATGAATGTTTAATTCATGGGAAATAGAAAAAATGCTAACTATGTTCTGCGACAGATGACTACAAACTATATTGTATTCTTTGTAGCTGGTCTAGTTCTTCTTGTCTCAGCAGTGGTTCTGCTCATTAACATAAATGATTTCGAAGTATCAGCATCACAATATCTGAATGTAGTATTAATCTTCATGATTGTATTTGCAGTATTAGGTCTTGTATTGTTGTTGATAGGAGTTTTCATTGCTATTATCTCTCTCTCCTCTGTCAAGAATATTGAAATTGAAGAGGAATATATTACAACTACTCCGCAATCAGCAGGTCTGAGGATAATTCGTCCATCTTCTACAACTACTACAGATGTAGCTCCCCAGAAAGAGGTAAAAGTACAGAAAGCAAAAACTGTAGAACATACTCCTAAAAAGATTGCAGTTGAAAAGGAACCTGTAAAAGTAGCTAAAGTATCTGCAAAAGCTGAGAAAGATTTACCTTCTGATTTTAGCTATGAAGATGGTCTTCAAAGCATAGTTGAGAGATATAACACTGATAAAGTCAAAAAGGCTTTCAAGGGATGGCATAATACTTTGATGATCTCATTTCCAGACATATCAAAATCGCATCTGTTCAAGATCGATGGTGATGAAGGTTTGGAATTTTCCGAAGGTGTTGATGATGAAGCAGCTGTTCAAGTAAAGATGGATACAACAATCTTTGTGAAAATGATGACCAAGCAGATCAACCCTATCAAGGCTTATTCTAGCGGAAATTTGGAAGTCAAAGGTGAAATGAAGAATATGCTAAAATTAAGAAAATTGATGTTTTAAACAGAAAATGTGAATAAAATGAAAGCGTATATTACAGCTGATTTTTCTCCAGAAGCTCTTGAAAAACTCAAGACTATCATTCAAGATGACATAGTCTATGAAAGTTGGCGCAACACTAAGAACTTGTATTTTAATGATGAAGACTTAATCAAAAAGATAAATGAGATTGGTGCTGAAATACTCATTTGTGAAGGAGATAATGTTAAGAAACCAGTCATTGAGCAAACTAATCTCAAAATTATTGGCTCTACTAGAGGAGACCCAAATAATATTGATTTGGAGACAGCTACCTCTAAAAAAATACCTGTCCTTTTTGCACCTAATAGAAACACTATATCAGTTGCGGAATTAACCGTCGGACTCATCCTAAGTTTAGCTCGAAAACTTCATTCCATCGAACGAGTTTTACATACAGATAATGCGTTTGAAGTAAATGAATTTGAAGACTATGTCAATTACTATAATGCGTTTAAAGGTTTTGAATTAAAAGGTAAAACAGTAGGAATTATTGGTTTAGGTAGAATAGGTTTCAATGTTGCGAAACTTCTTCTTCCTTTTGGGGTTAAGTTCTTGGTTCATGATCCCTATGTTCTTCCTGCTAGGTTAACCGCAATCCAAGGAGAATCTGTGGAACTTAATGTTCTTATGTCAAATGCAGATATTGTTACTCTTCACTGTCCGCCTACGGATGAAACTGATGATATGATAGGTGAAGAACAGATTGCCTTAATGAAGAAACATGCTTACTTCATTAATACAGCTAGAGCTTCAATTGTAGATGAATATGCTCTCTTGGATGCTTTAAAAGAAAAGAAGATTGCAGGAGCAGCTTTAGACGTATTTTCGATAGAACCCGTAGATCAAGATAATGAATTTCTAGAGTTAGAAAACGTTATTGTCACACCACATGTTGGTGGAGATACTTTTGATACTAATCATCGCCATTCCATGTTGATGGTAAATGGAATACAACAAATATTGAATAATCAAATTCCTGAAAATATAATAAATCCAGAAGTGCTGGAAGGTTACTCTCCTGGTGTTCAAACAGCTGATGCAAGTGAAGAACTATCAGATATTATTCCTACCCTTGAGATGTATTCAGGGAAGATCCAAGAAATCATCAACATATGTATAAAGATGATAAAGAAAGAATATATTGTAGGAACAGCTGGAAATGTTTCTGCACGCGTCACATTACCTAATGGTCTTGATGCTTTTCTTGTTACTCCTAGCTCGGTAAAATATGAAGAGATGGGAATTGAGGATGTAGTATTGATAGATGAAAATGGAGATACTATTGCTGGACACAGAAATCCTACTTCTGAAAAAAGACTACATCTTGCGATATACAAAGCACGCGAAAATATCAAAGCAATTGTACATTCTCATGCTCCTTATTCAACTGCCCTATCCATTGCTCGAATACCTATAGGCCCAATTGTTGATGAAGTTATTCCTTTTATTGGTGGATGTGAAGTAGCTGAATTTGGGATGGCTGGAACAGATGACCTTGCGAATAATGCAGTGGAAGCATTAGGTGAAAATCTAGCTGTGTTTATTGCTAATCATGGAAATGCTGCTTGTGGATCTACTTTGGATCAAGCTTGGACTGTTTGCCAACAGGTAGAAATGGCAGCTAAAATCCAGTATAGAGCTTCTCTTCTAGGAACAATTTATGCTATACCAGAGGAAGCTGAAGAAGAAGAGAGAGAAATTTTTGATATCATGAAAGATATGGGTGAGTAAGTTCAGATTTTAGTTATACTCATCCACTTCTTGTATTTTTCTTGAAGTTTGGAAGTCATAGTTAATCGTGGCTCTAATTTAACTAAATCATCAGCTGAAAAGCTTCTTTGGTAATCAGAGGAATCTTTTATCTTCCCACTTGCGACATCACATAGTATCAATAATCCTTGAATGGAAGCTTCAGGATCAACTAAATAACGAGTGGGCAGACTATAAAGATCAGCAAATCGTTGATTGAGTAGTTTATAACGAGATAGTCCTCCTAAGATTGTCAGTGAGAATTGTTCCATTTGAGCTATTTCCTTCGCTAAATCTATATTCCTAGAAACTGCAAACATTATATTATCGAAGACAGCTCCTACTAGCTGATTCTGGTGCATGAAAAATTCTTCTACTCCTCCAGGACTTGGAAAGTAAAACTCTCCTGCTGATCTGTCAGAACTTGTTAATGTTGATGGACCAAGGTTTGCATATACAGAATGAGAAAGCACATGATCTTCTGATTCTTTTTGTTCATGTTCGTCAAAATTGTGGAGTTGTTCTTGGAGACTATTGTATTGTTTATCTGTAGGTTCCAAGAACTTTGTTCTCAATTTTGAATCAAAGAGATGAGCAGCCCATTTCACAATCTGACCAGTTATACCTGTATTCGCTTCAACAATGTAATTATCACAAAGATTTTTCACCAAGATTCCAGTTGCCCAAGCTCGTTCTTGTTCATCAATACACAAATCTTCAGTGATCAGCTGAACAGGTGTAGTGCTCCCTAAAACGACACCTACTTCTCCAGGTGTAATTGAGTTTGAAGCCAATAATGCTGCTTGAGTATCAGGAATACCTGCAACAAGATCAACATCTGAGTTAAGCTGTAATTGCTCTTGTACTGAACTTATTACATTTCCAATTACTTCCCCAGAGAAGACTGGAGGAGGAAAGAAATCTTCGTCAATGTTGAAAATAGAGAACCATTCGTCTAACCAGATTTTTTCCTTCAGGCTGAAGAATCCTGATTCCATAGCACTAGTATAATTAGTATGAAGCTCTCCACCAAGTTTGACCAATATCCAACTATCAAGAGGTAAATAGTGTACTATCTTTTTATTAGCAATTTTTTCAGGATTATTTCTCAGAAATTCCAATCTTGATGGAATCATCAGAAAGTTTGGAAAATGACCAGTATGGTGATAAAGCGTTTCTCCAGTCATTTTTTTGAGTTTCTCGTCAATTTCATCTCCATAATCTATTCCTTGAACATCAAAACTCGAACCGATGTAAAGAGGGTTAAGATCTTCGTCCGTAAAAACGCAACTGGGTCTGATTATGGATGTTGTAATATATTTTATTTCTTGAGAATTTATTTCGGATTTCTTGATTGTTTTTTTTGCTAAATCCAGCAGATTATTCCAGTATTTAGTATGTTCCCAATTCCTACCAAAACCATCAGCTGATTGAATTACTTCCGGAAGAATAGATTCCATTGCCAGAATATTCTTATTTTCATCTGCTATGGCACATTTCAACGCTTTAGAACCAGCATCGAAAACCATGCGATAGGTCATAGCTATGCAAGCTAGAGATACAATATAAATTTTTAGTAGTTTTTGCCGAAAGTTTAAATTCATGATATGTGTTCAAGATTAATATGGAATTACCTAAAATCGGTTTAGGGACATGGATGTTAAAACCTAAAGAAGCTACTTATTCAGTTATTGAAGCTATCAAGATGGGTTATAGATTCATTGATACAGCTCAAGCGTATATGAATGAACAAGGTGTGGGGGAAGGTCTAAGAGAAGTGCTTGATACTGGAATTGTGAAGAGAGAGGAGATTTTCATTGCAACAAAGGTACATCCAATAAGAGTTAGACCTAAAAATGCTTACAAGTCTACTTTGAAGTCAGCAATAAAACTCAAATTAGATTACATTGATCTAATCCAAATCCATTGGCCTGCATTTGCTTTAGGATATTCTCACGAAAAAACTTTGGGAGAGCTTAGTAAACTTGTAGATGAAGGGATAGTGAAACATATTGGAATTTCAAATTTCACTTCTAAACAAACAAAAGAAGCTGCAGAAGCTTGCGATAAACCATTATTTTCAAATCAAGTTGAACATCATCCCTATTTGCAGCAGAAAGAACTACTTGAGATGATGAAGAAATCGGGTTTACATTTTATTTCATACTCTCCACTGGGTAGAGGTAAAGCTCTTGGGGATGCTATCATCTCAGAAATAGCCAAGAAGAATGAAATCAGTACAGCCCAAGTGTGTCTGGCATGGATAATGAGCAAAGGAGCATATCCAATTCCTAAAGCAACAAGCCTAGATCACATAAAAGATAACTTTGCTGCTAAAGATGTTGTACTTCCTGAAGAAGATTTGAAGAAAATCGATGGAATAACAACAGTTGAACGTTATGTTCATCCTCCAGTTGTTGCACCTAAAGAATGGAAAAAGTGATTATATTCTTAGTTCTTTATCTAATTCTTCGATATAATCAGTTCTAGTAGAATCATACTTTGTTGATTCATCTGCATCTGCTAGGTTATTCCAGTATTGTTTATATTTGTCTGGAATATCTTGTATTTTCTCATGATTTTCAATGTAATTTGTGGGCATAGGATGTGTGCCTATAACAACTTGAATCCCAATATCCTTTTCGATATAATTTTTGAAGATGTCAATATATGGACAAGGGGGGTAACCAGCTAAGAAACCTGTTGCAAAATGAATAACATCAGCTCCATACTTCTTCATACCAGCTGCAACATATTCTATATTTCCTCCAGGACAACCCCCACAGGTTGAATAACCAACAACTTCTACATCCTCGTTTTCGTATATCTTAAAAGTGCCTTCTTTCTCTCTTACTGATCGAAAACATTTCCCTCCATCGCATGTCTTATACCTATCACAAATTATGATTCCTATCCGTTTCATGTAATATCGTTAAGATTAAGCAACTATCACATTTTAAACTTTATTCAAAGAACTCTTGTCTATAATTTACTGCGTTTAAACTCCCAAAATGTTTTGTTATTATACTCAATCGGTTCTATCAAATCTTCACTTTTCATGTCATCAAGTAGGGAATCAATTTCCTTTTTTGACATTGAGGGAAATAAAGTGTATACTTGCTCGTTTCTTAATGGATGTCTTTTCAATATATTCAATATTTGGTTGAATGGCGGAGATTCTCTATCAACACTATCAACGAGTAATTCTTCAAAATGAGCGATACTCTCAGCTTTAAGTATTTCTTGTGCAACAATTAGACGATTAGAAGGAGGAATCTCAACCCATGATTCAGCAGGAGGTCTAATTGGAACATTGATGTAAACCCTATCTACTTTGATTTGATCTATCAATTTTCTAATTTCTTTCAGAGATTTAACATCATCATTCATGTCCTTTATCAGCATAATTTCTAACCAGATCTGGTTTTTGAAAATCTTTCGGAATTCTCTGAAACCCTCGATTACATTCACAAGTTTAATATCCTTAAAAGGTCGGTTTATTTTCCTAAACATCTCTTCTGAATATGCATCCAATGTTGGTAAAACCACATCTGCTTCCAAAATTTCCTTTCTCACATCGTCTCTAGAGAGTAAAGCTCCATTTGTTATTATAGCGATAGGGGTTGATGTAAGTTCTTTTACCTCGGAGATCAAGGCCCCTAATCCTTCATAGAGGAGAGGTTCCCCTTCTCCAACAATTGTTATGAAATCAATATCCTTCTCTTGGTTTAAAGCACACTTTACCTCATCAATAATCTCCTCAACAGGAAAGAACATTTCTCTGGAATTTGTATATTGAGTAGTTCTACCGAGTTGACAGTAGATGCAAGTATAGTTACAGGTTTTATCAGGAATTGGGCTGATACCTAGGGACTTTCCCAACCTTCTCGAAGGAACTGGTCCATAAATATATTTCATCTAGAATAACATGTGTTTAGAAGCGTATAAGTATACTGTTGCACTATAAAAATAGTTAATCAAAAAACTAGAGTAAGGGATTAATTGCATTGTATCTCCGAATAATTTCTTTTTTAATTTCAATATCTTTTTCTTTGTGAATTATATCCCAGATAGGTAATTCATCTAATCCATCAGTTCCTAGAACAGAAAGAGTTGTCATTCGGATATTTTTTTCTTGATCGATTATTACCTTACATTCTTCTATCAGAGTATCTATCCCTTTCAAGATTCTCTGAAAGTCAGTAAGAAGATTGTTATCATGACTAATAAGTTTCATCAAATCATTAAGATTGATTACTCCTTTTTCTTTTAGAATCTGTTCAACACTATCCTCAAATGAGCGTTTAGCTGCATTTTGAGTTTCTTCAGTATCTCCCCATATTATTGCCATGTCTATCATTCGAATATGTAGAAGTTAGTATAAAAGCAAGCAAAAATGATAATTATATATGATTATACTTTGGGACATAAACCTTAAATAATGTCGTCTCCTAGCTGTATTTTATGAGTGGAGTTGGTCGTGAAAAACCAAATTTAGTTTTTAGATTATCACCTGTCAAATCCTATCATGACGACCGAGCACAGAAATTAGTCAAAGCCAAACTAGACATCACAGGAGCAATTTTGCACTCTGGTGGAGAAACTTGTATGCAAACTTATTTCGATTATGACTACATTGCTTTAGGAGGAAGACCTGTTAGGAAGAGAAAAAGGAGATTAAAGGAGAGTAAAAACAGGAAGAAATGTATTATCAAGGTAGAGGTAACAAATTACGAAATCAGTCCAGAAGTTCCTTGGGATTTGATTTTCACGGTTAGTAGTAGACAAGGTTCTAGAAAACGAAATAGTAAAAGGAAATATCCTTTTCTACAGATTTTCAGAACTCACGAGCCAGTTACAACAATTGTTAGGGATGATGAAGACAACGAAATTGACAGAACTAGTAGCAAGAAAAAAACCTACCCAGTAACCAGAAGAACAAATAACAGCAAATCATTGATGAAAGAAACTTCCAGAAGAAAAAAAATGAAAAGATTAAGGCATTTCTACACCAAGGTTCATGATACACCTGATGATCCTTTAAGAATCTTTATACCTAAGCAACGGTTCTACCATGAACCAGTTACAGCTGATGCACCTGAAGAAGAAAGAGAAAAAATTACATACACCCTCAGACTAGCTGGAAAACGAAGACACTATGATCAAACACTATTTTTCCATCATGCAAATATGTTCATCATTACAGAAGATACAAGAGCACGGCTTGAGGCCAGAATGGAAGAACTAGAAGCAGAAATAGAAACTCGTGGAGTGAGAGACGATGTTTCAGAAACAGCTATGACAGATAGATTAGATCAGTTAGAAAGAATATATGAATTAAGGATTGAAGAACTCAGACTTCGAGAAGAAGCTGAACAGAGTTTACTGGTAGATGAAGAACGAAGAATAGTCAGAGAACACGAAATACGTGAAAGCGACTGATGATAGAGATCAGGACAAAGGTTAATCTAAACTAATTTAGTAAAAGAACAGAATTTAACAATGTAGTTGAGACTTTATTTAATGATTTCAAAATAACTGTTTTCTATAAATCTGGGCTTATAAATACAAAATCCATACCTTCTAACTTTTTGCTTTATTTACAAACCTATATAATTGTTTGAAAGTCATTCAGATTAAATTAGGTGTAGTTATGAAGAACAAATCTCTGTATTTTTACTTTATGCTTATAATTCTATTTCTGTCCAATTCTACAACTTTAACAAATTCTTGTGCTAGTATCGAGCGAGATTATTGGCCCACAAATGGTTGGGAAAAGGCTTCCTTCGAGGAAGCAGATTTGAACAAACAAACAATAGATAATATGTTCGAATATATTGACAGCAACAACTATGACATCGATAGTGTTCAAATTGTCAAAAATGGTTATCTAGTCGTTGATGAATATCTTAGATTCTATACAGCTGATTCTCTACATTCTGTTTATTCTGTAACCAAGAGTTTCGTTTCCACTCTAATTGGAATTGCAATAGATGAAGGATACATAGATAGTATCAATCAAAATATCATGGAGTTCTTTGTCAACGTTTCTGTTCCTAATATCGAATTAAGAGAAAATATTACCATCTATCATCTTTTGACAATGACCTCGGGAATAGCTTGGAATGAAGATATTTCATACTATGATCCTGCGAACACTTTCACGCAAATGAAAGCAAGCGAAAACTGGGTGGAATATGTCTTAAGTAGGGAAATGGAAGCTGAACCAGGATTGGCATTCAGATACAATTCAGGTGCATCACACTTATTATCAGCAATAGTTGAGAAAGCAATAGGTAACACTACTCTGGAGTATGCTATAGAACAGCTATTTGACCCTCTAGGGTTTGAAGATTGGCTTTGGCTCCAAGATCCTCAAGGTATATATTTTGGAGGGGCAGATTTACAGCTTAAACCGAGAGATATGGCAAAATTGGGATATCTTTATCTGAATAATGGTACATGGAATGACACTCAAATCATTTCGGAAGAATATGTTCATCATGCATCAAACGCTACTGTTACAAACACAAATTTCATTGACTATGGATATCAATGGTGGGTTTATCCTACTCTTGACACTTACTTAGCAATAGGATGGGCAGGTCAAATAATTTTAGTGTTACCAGGATACGATATTGTAACAGTCTTCACTTCAAGTTTACCTGAGGGTGAATGGCCTTTCCTACACATAGCAGAAACGTATATCATACCAGCAGCGATTGAAGGTTTTGTCACACCAACAACAGAAACGACACTATCTTTGGTGCTAACATCTACAATGTTTCTTGTAATAGGGTGGATATATAGAAAAAAGAGAAACTAATACTCACTCAGCCATTAAAAATCAGGATTTATCAACAAAATCATTTATTTTCAGGTTAAAGGATACGAAAAACACACCTAATATTCCGACAAATTCTTGTAAGACAGATTGTATACAACTAAACCAGTTTTTAAGGAGAAAAATACACACCATTAATACGTATTTTTTTATGGATTGTTAACTTGCTTTTATTGAAAATAAGTAACTTTTTACATATTCCCATATCGCAAACTGAGCTCATTTAATCAACTAACTAACTAGGTTTCGACAAAAATAGCTAAAATCATTGATAATTAATTCTAATTTACTCAACAATTCACAAAATTATAGCTCGTGTTTGTTTAATCAAAAATACTTTAGTTTTCATCAAATAAATCATAGTTACAAACGAAAAAAAATCTAAGAAATATCATCCTCGTATATACCCAGATATTTTCACGTTTGTAAGGTGTTTTACATTTTGCCTTACACAATGATCAAGAAGAGAAGATGGTAATATCCCGACAAAAAAAATTAGACGGTTTTTTAAAAATTTGCCAAGTGATGGAGTAATGCAACCTTAACTGTTCCATGTTACTTTTTTCCACTATTTTCAAAAACATGGAAAATTGTAACAACTCTTAAATAATACTAGTACACACGTAGATACAAGCTCGAATTAAGCTGGTGGAATATAAATGAAAACTAAACAGAAAATATTTGGGGTATTTTGTGTAATAACATTTCTTGCGCTGTTCGCAGGAACAATCTTGATTACAAATTCAATCCCGGTTGAAGATGAACCAATCGGATTTCGACCCGGAGGAGCAAGTCCCGTTGAAGATGAACCAATCGGATTTCGACCCGGGGGAGCAAGTCCAGTCGAGGACGAACCAATAGGGTTTCTTCCTGGAGGAGCCGCACCCGTCGAGGATGAACCAATAGGGTTTCTACCTGGGGGAGCCGCACCTGTTGAAGATGAACCAATCGGTTATCACGGCTTTGCAGCTGCTGGATAAAATCATGCTGACAAAAAATTAAAATCGCCAGAAACCCCACCCCTTTCCTCAATTTCAGGCGAGAAAGGAAAACCTGGGGGGACATAGGTCAGATCCCCCCTCAAAGGTTTCCGGGAAAGGTCTAAGGAAGCTAATTCGAACTCAAGTGCAAGGGGTCAAACCAACAAGAAACAAGGTTAGAGGTCTAAAAGAGTCTCTCGAAGGGGATATCGAGAGGGTCTTGTAAAAGGAATCATAACTAACCGCAAAATGCGGACGCTACATTTCTTTTACAAGCTCCTTCTTGATCTATCCTGAACTGTTTCTTACAAAAATTAAACAAAAACAAAAACAGAGGTCAAAAAAAATGGATCATTTAAACATACTTGACATGAAAATACTGCATGTTCTACAGAATTATCCACTAGAACCATATTCTAAGCAGGCTGAGAAACTAAATATTTCTCCCCAAACAATGATTCGACGAGTTAAAGCATTGCAAAAGAAAGAGATTCTCCGTAATCCTATCGCGTCTTTTGTCCCTGAACGTATTTCACTATATAGATATGGTGTCATGTTTTCAATAAGTTCGCTCCACCAGTTTACTTTATTGCAAAACGCCTTATCTGAGCACAAATATATTCGAGCATACAATCGCTTTTATGGTGAAAGTTTTGGGATTTACGCACATTTCGAGCTACCAGAGAATACTGAGCAATTATTTAACGAGTACCTTGAGCATTTAGTTGAACAGGAGTATTGTGATAGTTATTTCACAATGAAATCCATGGGTTATCGGTTCACCAGGCCACAACCCCTACCCAACTATACTCAGAATCCCAAACCATTCGATCTAATATCATATTGGGAGAAACGACTTTCAAAAAGTACAAGTTTGCCTAGACTGCCTTCTGCAATTGATCTAAATACTTTAGAACCTCTTCATTTCCAGCTTTTGAAGGATTTAACTACTTCTGTTAAAAACGGAATTGTTATTGATATCAGAACTAAACAAACTGATTTGATTAAGCATTATCAAGACAAATATAAACATCTTACAAAGAAGAATCAACTTGCTGCTAACTCTTCTGAGGAAAACAAACTAACCCATGAAGAAGAATCAATGCTTTTCAACTTAAGTGAGTTCTTTGACGATAAGAATTTACATAACACCAAAGTTGAATTCGGTCGTAGATACTACAATCTAGTAATGAATAATCTTATCACTAATCCACGCTGGAATTTCAGTCGAAAATTATTTGAGCAACATGCTACACGAGCATATTTCATTGAGAATGTTCCAGAAAAGGAAAAAGCCCAAATTTTCCGTTTCTTCCACGAGGAGAATATACCATTTCAATCCCACCTCGAGCTCTATAACAAAGGAATATTCCTCAGACTTACTATGCCTCCGTACGATGAATCAAATATTAATTATCTCATTTGGAGTACTTTCAAAGACTACAAAATCTACTCACTTGATTTCTTTGGAAAACATGGTCTATATTGGACATTTGAGTATGAGAATTTCGATTGGAAACAAAAGAAATGGAGAGTTGATAAAGAGTGGATGCTTGACAGCACAATCGCTAAGATCAACGATAAACTGATCAATGGTAATTTTGGTAAATATAAGCCAGATCAACCTGAATCAAACAATCAAGCATACCTAAGGAAACATATTGCAAACGGTAATGGTGCTACTGCCTAAAGAGAAATTCGAGCAAGATAATTCAATGTAGAGTTCCACCACTCTACACTCTAGGGCAAAGAGGACTCTGTACAAGAGTCCAGTTAGTAGTGAAAGTAGACAAGAAAAGCTATATGCGAAGCGTAATAGCGTTCCATTAAAAAGTGAGAGATAATTACATCTGTGTAGTTACTAAATGAATAGTACTGGACAGTTCTTCTCTCGCAAAGTACCCCACATAAAAGTTATTCTTAGTTGAAAATCCATATTTAGCAAGGTCCAATCCTTCTGTGATTGGTATCTTGAAACGGTATCTGTTCTTTAATTTCATAATACTAATCCTATTCTCTCCTAGTTTTATTTGTACTCTCTTGAACATATAATGAGAAGTGATTGTTCCTTTTTTCGACCATGTTTTCAGCCATCTTTTATTCTCTAACAACATTGTTTTAGAAAAGGTTGAATTAACTATGAGAGAACTGAACCCTAAACAGGAGCTAATTAGAGACCCTATTCCCCAAACTGGGAGAGTTATTATGATTCCTGCTCCTTCTACAAATATGGGGAACCCCTCTGTTTGCATATACCCATCTAATGTAGCAATATCCCTAGGAACCGTTGTTAGATCAGTATCTGTGAAGTCAGAGAACAACCTGTTAGTTGTGTCCGAATAAGTTAAGGATGCGAAGAAAGAAATGAATAGAACGACTGAAATGACAACTATACTGAAGAGAACAATATTTCTTACCGATAGAACAGACTTCTTGTCTGCTTTTAGCAAACTTCCGTACTTACCATTCGTCTTCATCTTTTTTCACCAATAATTCCTCAATTACTTTGAGATACTCAGCTCCTTGGTTTTTAGCCAAATCAATCAACCTTTTCAACAAAGGATTTTCATGATTCAATCGAATGCTAGCTACCTTAGGAGTGAGTTTGTCCAGGAAGATCAATTCTCTTTCTTGTAGGTCGTCAAGAATTCCTCTGTAAATTGTTCTTGCCTTCATCGAATATCCCAATAGAGTTGACAACTGGGTGGCTGTGACCGCTTTGGGATATATATGAGCGAGGATTTGTATTGCCCTGATCTTGTTTGCTCCCAATGTACTTAGGAGTAAGAGCAACTCATAGTCTTGTTTCTCTACTTCGGAATCCATTGCAATTATGTAACTTTCCGACCTATATAAAATTTACATCACACACATTTAGTAGTTATTGTGTTTTCACCTACACAAT
>JAAFKJ010000141.1 GCA_021399395.1 Candidatus Heimdallarchaeota archaeon | reverse complement strand
GTTCTTATGAAATTAGGAGTGGGGATATGATCAGAATCTAAGACACCAAAAAAATCACAATCTACTTGACGAATAACATTGTTTAACGCTCCAGCTTTGAAACCATCCCGTGATTCTCGTTGAATGAACGTAACTCCTTTTTCCTTGCAAAAGTTCGCTATATCTTTGGAAGATTCTTTAGGACTATCATCACATACAACTATCTCAAACCTATCTTTTGGATAATCTATACTGAGAGCTCCTTCAATTGTTTTAGAAACAACTGCCAAAGGTTCTTTATAGAGGGGGATGGTGATAACTACTTTGGGAAGAGGAGAACGGGAGAGGTACTTATTAGTAGAATCCTTCTGGATACGATATGTAGAAGATGATCCAATGAAATAATAAATGAATATAGAATAAAACGTTGATAGTAATTCAAGTAGTAGAATGAAGAAATTAAGAAAAAGGCCAAGAATTGCTTTCCAATTGGGTAAATAGGGGGACAACCTAACCACAATTTCATAACTACTATAACCTACGTAAAACAATAGAAAAATCAATAAAACAATGGTTAAACTATACCAAATATTTTTCTTCCACTGCATTCTTATTTCGCTCAATGATATGCATTTGTATCTTTAACAAAATAAGGTTTGTTATGCTTAGTTGTAAGATGTAAATAGAGACAAACTGGAAAAGTAGCAACCATTGATAAGCCCAACAAACCAAGTACTAGCCAGAACGATCCAGATAATCCAATAGTAATCAAATCTAAAACAGCAATAGCCATTAAACCTCCACCCAGCAGTGTTATAACGAATGAAATTAAGAGATACGAGACTTTCTCATTCCATTCATCTTTACCTCTTATAGGAATTCTTCTTGAGAAAAACGATTTGAATACTGCAAAAATGGTAAATGGATTTAGCACTAGAGCTAGAATTAAGAAATAAACTAAATCAAAAGGTTTCATTGATTTAATTCCACTTCTTCGAGCAAAAAGTACTGCAATTATACCAGAGATCTGATATGAAAATGCAAATGCTATGGGCATTATAAGTAGTGGAGGAAAACTTCCAGCAGTTACTCTGATTACTGGACTCTTTGTTAGATACATAATTACGTAAAATATCACATTCAAATAAACTGATGCTGCAATTAGAAATAGAGAAGTACTAAAAAGAAGATCTAATCGATCTGAAAAGGGTAATTTGGCTCGTAAAATGCGTTTCCATCTTCTTTTCAGAACTTGCATGCTTCCTTTAGCCCACCTTAAAATCTGAGATAAAAGTAGAGAAAAAGTTGCAGGTATTAGTCCAAAACTTCCATAGCTGTCCACTAAGACTGTTTTGTATCCCTTAGTTAGAAGGCTTACCGAAATATCAACATCTTCTGTAAGCGTATCATAAGGAATCCCACCAACATCATCGACGAAGGATTTACGGAAGCAAACAGTTGAACCATTTGTTAGAACAGTATTGCGTTTGGTTTTAGATCTCTGAAAAACTTCATAAAATTGAGCATACATTACTGATTCCCAGACCTGTAATTTGGAAAGAACATTTCGAAAACTTACTTTTGCTTGAACAAAAGCTACTTCGGGATTTTCTTGAAAAGCCTTCATGAATCTTTTCACAATGTCTTTTTGTACAACATGATCATAATCTAAGAGAATGAAATAATCAGATTTTACTTCCTTAAGCATAATTTTAAGCATACCAGCTTTGAAATGGACATTAGATGGATCATAGATTATCTTCGAGGAATATTCATTTGCCAACATTCTAATTTTCTTGAAATCTGGATGTATATCATCAGTATCATCCCCTAAATATACAGCCACTTTCTCTCTTGGATATTCAAGTTTGGATATTGAATCTAAGGTTTTTTCTAAGACTAAAGGGTCAGGATTACGAATTGGGATAATGAAACTTACTTCTGGAAACTCACTCAATTCGTAATCATCAATCTCTTCAATTACAGGCGGGTTCATACATGTCGAGCCCATATGTTTAATCAACATCACAGTGTAGAAGATTCCTGCAATTTCTACTAACAAAGAAAGAAAATTGAAAATAAATGCAACAATCAGTTTACCTATTTCAATACTTGAGCTAAAACTTTGTATCATTAGCACAGAGGACCAAATCAAGTAGATAGCTCCAACAACACCAACAACAAAAGCAAGTATATAGAGAAATATCCCAGAAGTTTTCCATCCAAGAAATAATGGTTTGTGCTTTTTCTCTGAAGATATCATCGAACCCTAACAACCTTTAGATAGTGAATTAACAATTCCCTATTAAATTTTTTTTGTAGGTTTGTGTAAAAAACTGTAAAATAGTGAGAATAACAGGATCAGTGTGAGCTAGGAAAATCACATTATCATTGGTTGTAATTCTACATCATATCTGTTATTCTCAAGTAAAAGAAAAATTCAGTATATATTAATTGAACGATGATTAGTAAAAGGGAAAAATGAAGAAGAATTCTATTTATCTTCTTTAAATTCTACTTCTGGTGTTTCAGCTTTCTCAGATACAGGCTCACTTAAAGCAACTTCCCCGGATACGGGGGCACTTAAAGCAGCTTCTTCTTTTTTGCGTTTTTCAATTAATTGCTCAGGTGTCATAACAGCTTCAATTTGGTTTTTTGGAACTGGTGGAGGTACGAACCTCTCAATTAACTGAGAAATAAGAGCTTTTTCTTTCTTAAGCCCTAGTTTGTCACAATATTCGTAGAATTTTTCGTCATAAAGATAAAGATCTTCTAGTAATTTCTTATAAATT
>JAAFKJ010000140.1 GCA_021399395.1 Candidatus Heimdallarchaeota archaeon | reverse complement strand
TTGCGATGCAAGTTATTAAACGATATGTACCTGAAACAACGGAAATTTTAGGAAATCTCTAGGTAGTTCTATTCAAAAAATATTAGTAGAATCATTTTCTATTTTTCTAATTTCTGCCAAAATACTTTCTCTCTTTATACGTTTCTCTTCCTTTTCACTTTGGAAATATTGATCAAGAAGCCTTTCTTGTTCATCACTATAATATACGCCTTTGGAAAAAACTATTTCTGCACGCTTCTTTTCCTGATTGTCATCAAGTCCTTTTATTTTCACATGGGGATCAGTACATAGAACATAGCTCTTATGTATATTTTCCAATCTGCTCAAATCGATTTTTCGTAGATTGTTTCGCTCCAAAGAAATTGATTCTATTTTCCGATAGTTGAATATAGGTTTAAGATCTATTTTGGACAATTTATTGTCGCCTAAATCAATTTCCCTTAGTTTTTTACAGTTTGCAAGAGGTCTTAAATCAATTTTTCTTAAGTTGTTACTGTAAAGTCGGAATTCTTCAATATTTAACCATTGAATCTTTGAGGAAATAGTTAGGTCGTGAATTAGATTGTAATCAAAATTTATTGTCCTTAGTTTTCTATTAGACTCTAAATGAGTTAAATCAACTTCAGTAAGTAGATTGTTGTTAAGATTTACAGATTCCAAATGCGTACATTTAGCTAAAGGTTCCAAATCTATTCTTATTAGATTATTATTACTAAGATCTAGATGCTTTAATTTTCTGCATTTGCTCAGAGGACTAAGATTTATTTCAGAAATACTGTTTGAGCTGATATTGATTAAAATCAAATTTTTACATTTTTGTAGGGGAGATAAATCGAGCTCATCAATCAGACTATCCATTAGGAAGAATTGTTCTGTTTCAGAGTCAACACTAACCTCAAAGTCTAATGAAGCTTGTTTTCCTACCAGAATAATTTCCATAGAAATATCCTTCTTAACACTAAATTATTTTTCTTAGTTAAACAAAACTAATCATCATAATAAATATTTTTGATTTTTGATCTAATTAAACACGAACAATAATCCAATTATTGAACTACAGTCTTTTTAATAATTGGAATATTTACCTCCATGCTTGAAGTTGCACCTTTGTCCATTTCAGCAGTCCATTCCAATGTTTCAAAATTTTTGAAAGTCGTTCTTCCATTTTGCGAAATGTATATAAGTGCAATAGAGAACGTATTCTCATGAGACGAGAATATATCGTCTCACTCAAAAAGAAAATGCTAGTGATATAATATGAAAAAACAAAAAATGCTTAGTTTGCTTCTAATGTTTTTATTCACCTTTTCAATTGCATTAGGTCAAACAACAGCTCAAGAAAGTGATGTGAACGAAGTATTTTCAATATACTTACTTTCACCTAATACTAGCGCAGCCAGAAATCAATGGTCTGTATTGATGGAACAGATGTTACCTCAAATAGGTATCGGAATTGAATTCCATGAATCCACAGGATGGGGTAACATTGCCCCCCGAACCTGGTCTTACCCATTTATAGATTATGACTATATTCCTACATACGAACATGGGGGATATGATATTCTCTTTGTTGGGTGGTCCTGGCCGCTAGATTTGAATTTGCAAAGTTTATATGAAACAACCGCCATTACTCCTAATGGAGATAACCATTACCAGTATAGCAACCCAGTCTATGATGCTAAACTAGATGAGTATATGTCTGAGCTTGATACTTCAGCAAGAATAGCTTTAGCCTATGAGTTACAAGCGATAATGTATGAAGATCAACCAGCAATCCCAATTGTATATCCCAGGTCACTGTTTGGTTTTGCAGAAGGAGTAGTTGGTATTGATGCACTGCTCATTGCAAGTGGTGGACATCGTGTAGAGAATTGGGACGACCCAGTAGACCATATAATCAAGTATGGTGTTCCTGCAGACTTGAAAGAATGGAACACTTATGTGCAAGAATCATTTTACGATGGTCAATGGATGCAAGCAGTATATGGTGCAATCGCACAAAGAGCTGTCGACAGTCATGTTTGGGAACCTCAAGTTTCTTCTGATTTCACTGTATCCACTGTAATAGATGACAAAATCAATGTAACTGTCAATCTTGATCCTGATATGAAGTTCAGTGATGGAAGTACAGTTCTTCCAGAAGACATCAAGTATTCATATGAATTACATATGACACCCGCCGTTGGTTCTTCAAGCTATGGTGTTCTTACTCATTGGTTTCCAACAAATGATTCTATTGAGATAACTGATCCCTCAGCAGGTGGTCAAATACTCTTCAAATTTGATGGTATATTCAACCTTTGGGATAGTATTCTGAACTTAGCTGCTGTAGTTGATAAAAGTGAAATTGAACCTTTAATATCAGCTCATGGTTATGATATCTTCAATGAAATACCAGGAACCGGCAATGTTGGTTGGTCTTTGGTTAAATCATGTGGTCCTTTCATGATGGATGAATTTGATTCAGTGAACAGTGTTGTAAAATTAGTTCCAAACCCATATTGGGCAGACAGTGCTGTTTCAGGTGGCGCAGATCCTCTGTTAGATGAATTCTATCTTACTTATATTTCTGGGAAAGACACAGCAGTAGCTGAGTTAATTTCAGGAAACATTGACATTATGGACGCACAATACTTTCCATCAATTGCTGACTTTACATCACCAGGTGTAGAAGGTATGCTTGTTAAAGATCCATCTCACCAGGAAATGTCCATTAACATGCATCATCCAGTAATGGGAACCGGTGAATTAACACCATTAGGTACTCCAGAAGCTGCAAAATATGTAAGAAAAGCTATAAGTCATGCATGTCCTCGAGATATCATTGTAGAGCAAATATTGGAAGGATTAGGAGCTCCAGCTACTACTGCAATCCCAGATTCAGTAGTTGGATATGATGAATCACTTGATCCATATATATTTGATTTGGACCTTGCTAGAGATTACATGGAAATGGCAGGCTTTGACATAACAGAAGAGGAAGTTGGAATACCAGGTTTAGTTCTGTTATCCTTCCTAGGATTAGTAGCATTAGAATTCTTTAGAAGAAAGTACAAAAATTAAATCACTTTTTCTTTTTCTTTTTTTTATTGTCTTTTTGAATTTTATCTAACCTCTTTCTGCTAGAGAGGAAGATTTTAAAATCTTCCAAAAAACTCAATCGTGATTAGTTAGTGTATCGGTGGCTTATAGATGGCAAAGTTCAAACTAGTAAAGGTTCAGACACCAGTCAAGCATACAAATGAACTCCTAGCACACATATCTGATTTTGAAGAATATGAACAGATAATAGTAGACCCACAAAGTCCCAAAGAACAAGCGCGTATTCAATCATTTAAAGATGATTTGGAAGATTGTGGATCAAATTTAGTAAACTTAAGTTTAATTCTCTCTGTACCTTTAGAGAATCTTCCATCTCTGAAGGATGAAGAAAAGAATCAGATTCAAAACCCAGATAAGGTTATTCAAGAGTTGAAATCATTCTTGGAGAAATATGAAGAATCAACAATTTCAAAATACAATAATTTGAAGAAGTTAGAAAAGGAAGAAAGGATTCTTTCAGTTCTAACATTATTCCAAGATAAAATGGAAAGGGATGAACTTTCCATTGATTTACTCTCGTCTAGTTCTGGTACATTTACAACATTAGGAGAGATACCAAGCTCTTATGAGGAATTCATAATTTTCTATTTACATGAAATTACAGCTGGTAAAGTATTCCTTTGGAGTTCAGATACTGAAAACATTGAGAAGAAAGTTATAATTTTAATCTCCTTAGAGGAGTATAAAGAGCGCATTCATGAGATTCTTAAAGACAACTATTTTGACGAATCTAATTTCGATTTTGATGTCTTGAAATCTATAGAAGAAATTCGTAAAACATCAAAAATATCCGAACTTTATACTGAAGTTACAAACGATATTGAAAAAGTCAAAGCAGACCTTAGGAATTTATCATCAGAGATTATGGAAGAAATAAGATATAAACTAACTATTATCTCGAAAACTCATAACAACCTTACTAGAGAAGAAAAAGGTCGTTCAGATTCAAAAAATATCACTTTATGGGGATGGATTAATTCAAAAGAATTTTCAAATTTCAAGAATCACATTCAAAATCTTGATTTCAAGGTAGACATCAAGATTCTTGAAGATGCCCCATTAACTCGTAAGAAAGAAAGTGATTTAGAACAAGAATCTTTTACAATTAAAACATTTGATTTAGTTGAAAAAGAAATAAGCAAGTATATTCCACATCCACCCCATGCTGGTGGAGGAGAAGGATTTCTCTTTGCAGAGAAAGCGGTATTTGTAAAATTAGAAAGTAAAGAAAAGAATACAAGAGAATTAATATCATATATTCATTCACTTAATAGCATACATCCTGTTAAAATTGGATCTCTCGATGACAATGCTATTGAGAAGATCAATAAACTAAGAGTCGATTTGATACAATACAAAACAAGAATATCACGATTAATTGATATAGTCAAACCAGATGAGAAGAAAGAGAGAAAAACTGAGAAATATCAGATTTCTGATGATTATAAGCATTCAGAAGCTTTTATTGAAAATTTCTTCAGAGAATATGAAGAAAAAACTCTCAAACTTTCAGAAGATTTTGATGAATTAAGAAGAAAACGAGATCAAATTGAACTATCTTTACCTTTTGAGGAAGGTCTTAAAGAAAAGGGAATCGACGCCGTATTATTACAAAGTGGCTTTCAGACTGTTACTCATTTGGGTTCTATACCGAAGAATCATTACAAAGCAGTTAAGTTCTTCTTGAATGAAGTTACAGATGGTAATTTAATTTTCTGGGATTCAGAATCTTCAGACTCAAGTTCTAATCAGAAGAACATTCTCGTTCTTTCTTTGAAAGAATATGAGAAAACAGTTTCAAGAGTGTTAAACGAATATTCATTCCAACCAATTGAAACTGATATGAAACTCGTAGATCGTAAAGTATCATTGAAAGATGTTCTAAAGGAAACAGAAAAAGAACTTGAAATCAAGGAAGAGGAATTGAATAAACTTAAGCTCGAAATAGATGACAAATTACTTGCAAGTAATGAACTTATCTCCAATGAACTTCACAGAATTTCAACAATTGAGAAATGTCAGATTTCGGAAGGAAAAATTACACTCTGGGGTTGGGTTTCTAAGAACAAACTGAAATCCATCGAGAAGGAAAAGAATGATTTACCGTTTGAGTTAGAAGCTTCTACCAATCCTGAAGTACCTCTTGTTAATCCAGCTATAACAAAGAGAGGAAAAGTTTTCGGAGCAGTTAGAGGAATTGTTGGAGGAATTGGGCATCCAGGCCCTAGAGAAGTTGATCCCTATTCAATAATTAGATTTACTTTTCCATTACTGTTTGGAATTATGTTTGCGGATGTAGGTCATGGTATTCTACTAGCATTAGTTGCAGCGTTCTTTGTTATTAATAAAAAACGAAAGAATATTCAACCAGACGAATCGATGACAGGATATCTTTATTCTGGAGCTGAACTTCTGCTGTTCTGCGGTTTATCTGCAACGGTTTTTGGATTTCTGTTTGGTTCAATCCTAGGAGATGAACATTTCTTAGTAGAGATATATCATGCAGCAGGAATTCATTGGTTGCCATTAATTAATCCATTACTAGAAACAAAATTATTCCTAGTAGTATCATTATCAATTGGTTTCTTGATGATACAATTAGGTGTGTTATTGAAGGTCTATCAAAACATCAGGTATGGTCATGGATTCGCTTCTTGGGCAGCACCCCTTTCTCTTTCAATCATATATGTAGGTATTTTTGCTATGCTCTATAATATAATAGCAGAGGGTGTTAGATCAGAGACATTTGATGTTGCTTTACCTATGATGCCATCTTGGATGGTTTATCTTCTTGGTTTAGTTCCTGTTCTATTTGTTTTAGAATATATACATGCAAAATCAGATGGGATTATGGATGCAATTGATCACATCATAGCCTTAATTTCTAATACCCTATCGTTTAGTCGACTTATGGCTTTGTTACTAGTGCATGCAATCTTAAGTGGATTACCATTCACTCTAACAGGTTATGACTTAGTAGCTAGATTATCAACATTTTCAGCAGGGTCTGTAGCAACATTGGGAAGTGCCATAACTCATTTTGACTTTAGTCATTATGCTGGTGGAGTAATGCATGGACATTATGCTTCAGCTCTAAGTGTTTCTTGGATATGGTGGGTAGTAGGAATTGTATTAGCTGTATTTCTTATTCTACCATTAGAGGGATTACTTTCTTTCTTGAACACCCTCCGACTCCACTGGGTCGAATGGTTTTCAAAATTCTATACAGGAGATGGGAAGGAGTATCTTCCTATAACAGAACATCTTAGATTCATAAATTATGTAACGGTAAAAGGTAGTTAACATGGCATTCGGTGACATAAGCTATTTACTAGGTCGAGCTCACGGGATTATTGGAAATTTTCTTACAAAGTCTCAATTGAGCCTACTTTTGTCATCAAAAAATCTCAAAGAACTACGAGCGGCGTTTACACAGACACCATATGATAGTGTAGTTGGAGATTTAAATTTTGAAACACAACTGTCTGATGTAGCTAGGAGTTTCAAAAACTCTTTTGCTGAGATTCTTGTGATGTTCTATAAACAATCCAATACTTCAGTCAAGAAGAAAATTAGACGTTTTAGCGAAAGATACAATGCAGAAAATCTGCGTATCATCCTTCATGGAAAGCACGCAGACATGAAACAAGAAGAAGTAATCGAACGTCTTCTACCTGTTGCAGATTATTCTTTAGAATATTATACTCGACTCATCACCAAACCAATTGGAGAAATTATTGCTATGCAGAAAGAAGAATCTCTTCGAATTGATTTGAAGAAAGCTTATGAAGAATATAAAACAACAAACAGGTTCACTCCCCTTGAATCTGCTATAGATCAATATATCTACAGTATTCTCCCTAAAGTTTCAAAACATTATGAAACCTATGTAAATATGAGAAACATACTAGCGCTATGTCGTTGTATAGCATTGAAAATCCCAGCTTATCGTTATATCTTACCTAATTCCTTTATTGCTAAAGGGTTAAAGGCTAAAAGTATTCAAGAAGTACTTGAAATCTACAATTATGCACCATATAAGACAATTTTTTCAAAATATATTGGTGATAAAGATGTACCCCTCCATGATTTGGAGTTTGCAGTTGAACGATATCTGTTAAAATATTGGAAGAAAACTTTTCGTTATGGTACAGTTTTTCAATCAGATTCACTCATCGGTTTCTTTGAATTGAAACTAGCAGAAATCATGGATTTAATCAGAATAACAGTAGGAATAAATGCAGGTTTCTCTGAAGAGGAAATTAGAAGCAATCTTATCTACTATGGTAGTTTCTAATTCCCCATCATTAGCACAGATTTTAACACTTCAAGTTAAGAAAAAAGTTCTAGATGTAACTAGAGTGCTGGGGCGATAGATTCTCGGGTTTTATTTATAAAAGCTACGATAGTGATAACACAAAATCCGGCTTAAACTATCATAACATTTAATAAACACGATAAGGTAATGAATCCATAAGACCATAATTAAATTTGGCTTCATAAAAAACATGTAAAAGTGATAACTATGGAAGAGATGATTCAGAATAAACCGCTAGTTATAGACAATGGTACTGGTTTCACAAAAAATGGTTTTGCAGGAGAAGATCAACCAAGAAGCGTTTTCCCAACAATAATTGGTTATCCAAAATATCAGATCATTATGACTGATGTTGAGCATTACGTAAGAGAATACTACATAGGCGAGGAAGCAATAAACCTCCGTGGTGTTTTGAAACTTGTTTATCCAGTTGAACACGGACAGGTTCAAGATTGGGATGCAATGGAAAGAATTTGGCATTATACATTCTACAACGATTTAAGAGTTAATCCAAACGAACATCCTGTGCTTCTAACAGAACCTCCACTAAACAAAAACCAAAACAAGGAGAAAATGGCAGAATTGATGTTTGATACATTCAATGTTCCTGCAATGTATATTTCAATGCAGGCTATTTTATCACTTTACGCTTCTGGTCGTACAACTGGTATAGTAGTAGACTCTGGTGACGGAGTTACCCATATTGTGCCAGTTTACGAAGGATTCGCTATTAGTCACGCAATTCACAGATCCGATATCGGTGGCCGTGATGTAACTGACTATCTCCGCAGACTTTTACGTCAAAGAGGATATTCACTCTCAAGCAGTGCTGAAAGAGAAATCGTCCGAGATATAAAAGAACGTCTTTGTTACGTAGCCTTAGATCCCGAAAAAGAACTAAAACTAGCAGAAAAAGTTTCTGGAATGGAAAAGACTTATACTTTACCTGATGGTGAAACACTGACAATTGGTGCAGAACGTTTCATGGCTCCCGAATTGTTCTTCAATCCAGGTGCAATCGGTTCAGAAGAGAACCCATTAGATGAGTTAATTTACAGATCCATCCAAAACTGTGACGTCGATCTAAGAAGAGATCTCTACGCAAATATCGTACTTTCAGGTGGTTCAACAATGTTCCCAGGACTTAAGGAACGTTTACACAAAGAGCTTACTGAACTTGTCCCAGAGACAATGGAAGTTAAAATCATTGCTCCCCCAGAGAGAAGATATTCAGTGTGGATTGGTGGTAGTATCTTAAGTTCGTTAAAGACTTTCGCAAAATTGTGGGTTACCCGCAAAGAATACCGCGAAGTTGGACCAACTTCAGTATACCGCTGTATTTAATCAAAGATTTCTTCACTTTTTCTTTTTCTTATTTTTTTCATTATTTGTTTTCCTTCTAATCATGATTCTTTCACATCAAAACATTTATTTGATTAACACTCAAGCTAAATTAACAATAAGCCTAGAGGAAATATAAATGGCAACACCACAATTAAGTCCTGAACAACAAGAAGATTTTCAACGTTTTAATCAGTTAGTTCAACAGTTAGAAGCAATCAGAATGAATCTTCAACAAATGGAATTAGAAAAACGTGACACAGATATTGCTTTAAAGGAATTAAAAAATATGGATGCTTCTGCAGTAATATATCGATCAGCGGGAAGATTGCTCTTTCAAACCAATGTTGAAGATGTAAAAGAAAAACTAGTGGAAGAACAAGAGAAGAATGAAGTTAAAATCACTTCATTGACCAATAGAGAAAAGAAACTAGTTGATACTGTAAAAGAATTACAGGCTAAGCTCATGGGAAAACAATAATTTCCTAGATTATATTTCTTTCAAAATGTGAGTAGACATTTCATGTCATTTGAAGTAGAAGATATTGGGATTGATTTCTTAAAAGATGAACAGCTAGAAGAATTAGCTTCTCTAATCGAAGATAAGGTACAGACTTATATTCAAAATCATCAGTTTTGGCAACTCCTTACTGACTTTAATATACTTGTAAATTTGAACCAAAATAAAGATAAACTATTAACACTTGTACTAGATTGTGAAATTTCAGGTAGTTTAACATCTTCTCAATTAGAAGGGTTTCAATCTGAAATATCCGAGTATGGTCAGGTTTCTTTTAAGGAGGAGCTAAAATGCATAATAAATTCACAAAAATAATTGAGATTCTAAAAGAAGAGGAGATTTCCTCAGTTGGTGTATTTACTCACCAAAATGCAGACCCAGATTCTATAGCTTGTGCAATAGGATTAAAGGAGTTACTACTACATTTTATTCCGTCTTTAACAATAAACCTATTTGCTTATACAATAAGCAACTTGTCTAAAAAAATGTTAACTATCCAGAATGAATTATTTCATGCAAGATTGTTAAGCAAACCGCTTGAAGCTATGTTTTTGTGCGATACAAATAATCTTCTTCAATTAGGTAACTTTGGTTTTGAAGACAATTTTGTCGAACAGATTCCTATATTTATTATAGATCATCATTCTTATCATAAGTTCTCAGAAAAAGCTAGAATAGCAATTATACAACAAATATCTTCATCCTCTGAGAT
>JAAFKJ010000139.1 GCA_021399395.1 Candidatus Heimdallarchaeota archaeon | reverse complement strand
GTGTTAGAGTGAGTAACATCAGGATCAACATGCTTAGACCAAAAATCTTTACTTTGTTATTCATGTGTATTTACACCAAACTACAGTTGTATCTGTTTTTTGAATACATTCTTATTTACAACTGTAAAGATTCCAACTTTAGAAAATTAAAGTAATTGATAAAGACAAACAAATATATAAAAGAGTTAAAAACTACTTTTGCTATCAATGACAGAAGACGACCAATCTTATATTGAACTAAAGATTTTCTCCAATAACATAAGAAGAGAACTTGTAAGAGTTATCGGAGAATCTGGCTCTATATCTTTCAGTTCAATCAAGGAAGAACTAGATCTCACGGATGGTCGTTTATATTTTCACTTGAAAAAAATTGATCCTTACATTGAAAAAGATAACCAGAATTTCTATAGATTGAATGAAGAAGGAAAAAGAATTTCATTTCTTCTATTCCATGAGAAAGAGGCCCTATTTACAGATAAAGCAGAGCAGGAGGAAGACAAAACAATTGGTTTCGTTGATAGAGTTGCGCCGTCAGGAATTTTCTACTACTTCCTGGGTACTAAAACAAGAAGCATGATTGAACTGAACATTGTCTTATTAGTTATTTGTTGGCTTTTTGGTCTAACAGAAGCATACGGTTTGCTCTCTAACAGTTTTAGATTAGAATCTTTCTTTGGAGGAGGAGCTATTGTGAACACTTTGCTATCTATAGCTCACTGGTATATCTATATCGGAATTATTGCACTTATTCTTGTAATTTTGAAAACTAAATTTGATTTCTTTGAATTAAGTATAGGTGTTTTAATTGGAACAATTCCATACTTGTTGTATTTGATACCAGTTGGAATTATGTTTCTTGTTGGTACAGAAATTCCAGAATGGGGTCAAATTTTGATAAGAATACTCTATGTGCTCTGCAAGGTGTGGTCAACAATACTCATTGCGCAAGCAATTACAATAACATCAAAACGTAAATGGCACGAATCATTCATTATTGCATCGATATTGATGTTTCTAGATTACGTCTACTTATTTATACAACTATGAATGTGCAAAACTTAAACTTTAGTAAACTAAATAAAAATCATAATAAAAAATAGAACTAATAATAACATGGAAAGTGTGTGGAAAATGGATAAAAGAAACCAAATCAGTATAGCGATTATCTCTTTCATAGTTATAGTTGGAGCTATCGCAACTCCCTTGATGATTCGCGACCACGTGGATATATTTGATGATTTTATCAATTCTCCCATTATTCCACCCCATATACCTGATGAGGGTCTCTTGAACCTTTATTATACAAGTGATTTTACAGAAGAGAATGCAACAATTGTACCTTTGGAGGTATCCTCGGCCTCTGTGAACGAAAAAGGGACAATAGAAAGAATATGGATAATCATAACAGATATTACTTTATTAGGTAAAAAAGCTGGGAACTCTCAATTCTTTACTAGTGATGATGAATTTGACTTATTGGATGCTTATAATGAGACTCAGCTTCTTAAATCAGGAAACATAACTGCTGCAGAATATGCAGGAATTCAACTTCATTTCAATTCAACAATCATGATTCAAACAGATATTGACATATACTACTTTGAAATCCAAGGAAATAATGTAATATCTCTACCTTTCAACATGTTTTATCAAGTCAATAATCAAGTTGATTTAGACATTTTAGGTGACACAATCAATGATGTTTTACTTGATTTTAAACTAGAAATACTGTGGCAGAACAGCACAGCACGTATTATGACCAAAGCTTATGTTATGTAATGATACTGGTTAAGGTTTTAACAAAAAATCTATATAAACATTCTAGCTTTCAATCTCCTATGACGATTGTATATTCTGCAATTCTACCTCATGGTTTTAATCTAATTGATGACATCTATCCTAATCAAGGAGAAAAATGGGATAAGTTGATTGAAGCTATGAAAACTGTTGCTGCAGAGATTTTCACTGCAAATCCAGAGGTTCTAATAATCGCTTCTCCTCATAATCTTCGCATAGATGGCCAAATAGGAATAATCACTTCAGAGTGGTTGGAAGGTATTTGGTGGAATGAAGATGAAACTGAAAATGTTCATCTGAAACATAAGTGTAATCGGGAAATTGGAAACACAATTTATAATAGATTAAAGAAAGAGAATCTTCCAGCTGTTGCTGTTAACTATGGAGCTGCAGGAGGGGATTATTCTGCAATGAAAATGGATTGGGGTACTCTGATTCCTCTGTGGTATATCAATAAGAAGTATGCTGCTGAAAATCGTGAAGTTCCTCCTGTTGTTCTCATTACTCCCTCTCGTGAAATACCTTGGGATAATCTAGTTCAATTAGGGCGCATCTTGAATGGATTAACTCTTTCAAATGGGAAAAAAGCGGTTTATATTGCTAGTTGTGATCATGGTCATGCTCATGACCCAGAAGGTCCATATGGTTATCATCCAGCTTCTAAAGTTTATGATGAACAAATTTGCGACATCATAAAGAGTAATAATCTAGATAAATTGTTGGAACTCTCAGAAGAATTCATAGATCATGCAAAACCTGATAGTTTTTGGCAAATGCTCATATTGCTTGGGATTCTAAATGTAACAGAATTGAAAAATGATTTGTGTGTCTATGAATGTCCTGAATATTATGGTATGATAGTTGCTTCCTTTAAATAAATTATCAGATAATCTTTAAAGGAAAGCTTTCTTTTTTATTTCAATCAATAGATGATGTGGTACAGAATGAAAGATCAAATCGGTAAAGAATTCATGAAAAAAACTCAGTATAAGTTTACATCACAATCAGATCAAAGTCAACAACACCCAAATCCACCTTTGCAGATGGAATATGCCCATAAAATGCGAATAATCGATCTACCTAAACCAGAAGAAATTGATGTTAAAGAGTTAAGTTTACGTAAAGCAATAGAAGAACGTAAAAGTGTAAGAAAATATTCTGATCAATCTCTTTCTTTAATAGAACTAGCATGGCTTTTATGGACAACCCAAGGAGTAAAAGAAGTTATGAAAGATAATTATGCAACCTTGAGAACAGTCCCTTCCGCTGGAGCTAGACATGCTTTTGATACTTTCTTACTCACAAATAATATCGAAGGTTTAGAACCCGGTATTTATAGATACTTAGCACTTGAGCACAAATTGCAGGAGTATATCATCGAAGAAGGAATAGCTGATAAGGTTGTGGAAGCATCTTATGGACAAAAAATGGTTAAAAATAATGCAGTCACATTCATTTGGGTAGCTGATATTTACCGAATATTCTGGAGATATGTTGAAAGAGCATATAGGTATATACATATCGATGCTGGGCATGTTTGTCAGAATCTTTACCTTGCTGCAGAGAATATAGGTGCTGGAGTATGTGCTATAGCTGCTTTTCATGATGAGATATTTTCTGAAGTTTTAAGGATAGATGGTGAAAATCATTTCGTTGTTTATTTAGCTTCACTTGGAAAAAAGAAAGATTAGAGCAACTTAGCTTTACCTTTCTATTTTCTTTCATTTTTACCAACAATTTTTAAATAAGTAATCAATCTCAATTTTGGTTATTCTCATGGTTACTAAATATCCTCTCTTTATCTTATGTGGTAGAGATGAGAAAAAGCGAGAACTAATCAAAACTCTTGACCCAGATGAGAAATATGGTGTCAAATGTTTGATACCTATGCTAGGAAAAAGAGTTATAGACTGGCAACTTGAGGAATTGCGTAAATCTCCTTATGTGGATGAAATTTATCTTCTAGGCCTCACTGAAGATATGGCGAAATTTGATTATCCAGTTCATTACGTTCCAGTTCCTACTGTCTCCAACCTAGCTGAGAAACTCTATGCTGGTTTACAATATCTGCGAAAACAAGGTAAAACTGATACGATAGTCTCAGTTTCCTCCTCTGATACTCCAGGAATGACTGTGGAAGCAATAAACAATTTCTATGAACAAGCAGACAAATATCGGGATTATGATTATGTACAATCTGTAGTTACAGATAAAGTGACAGCAGAAACCTTCCCCTCTCACAAACGAGTGGTTGTTAAGTTCATAGATCATCATGTTTACCCTGGTGAGATGTATTTAATGAGCGAACATGGAATCACTGAGGGTAAAAAACTCATTGCTGAAATAACAGGTGGGAGGACCAAAATCAAAAAAAGAAATAGAGAAAAGAAAAATAGCCCACTCATACCCTTACTTCGCATTATTATAACAACACCTAGAATCTGGCCTTCAATTTTCAAATTTCTATTTGGCAGACTTACTTTAGCTGGAGCAGAAAAAGCTTTTTCTATAATTAGTAAGGGGATGAAAATTACAACAGTAATCGTTGAGGATGCGGGTTTTGGGATGGACATGGATTTATCTGAGGATTATGAGGTACTGAAGAAATATATGAGTGAAATCACAGGAATACCTTATACTGAAGGAATAAGTTAGAGAGTAATTTGAGAAAATAGTTTCACTGTAAATGTTATATAGAACTTAGTTCTTACTCTAGTGAACTACATGAAATACCATATTTTTCTGCTCGCGGGTAGAGATTCTGAACGTCGAGAAATCATGAAAGTTTTAGATCCAAAAAAGAAGTATAAATCTAAAGTGCTTTTTCCCATGTTTGATAAAACTGTTCTTGAATGGGTTGTGGAAGAATATAGTAAATCACCTTATGTAGAGAAACTCTGTATAGTTGGATTATCAGAAGAAGATATCCAGTTCAATGTTCCTGTAGAATATGTCACTGTTGATCCTTTTGCTCCCTTATCACAGAAGTATGTTGCTGGGTTAGAATATCTAGAAAAAAATAACCTCCCTAAGGATAAAATCATTTTTAGCAGCTCAGATTGTCCAGGAGTTAAAGTGGAGACATTGAATTATTTTCTCGAAGAAATAGAAACAAGAGAAGGATATGATTTCATTCTGTCAGTTATTCCCCTTGAAACAGTAGAAGAGTCATTCCCCGATTCTAAAAGAGGAGTTGCCAGACTCAAAGATATGAACCTAACCCAAGGTGAATTGGCTCTGTTTAGCCCATATGCTATTAGAAAACATGTAAAAACGGTAGATAGCATTACAACAATTCGTAAGAAAAGAGGTTTTTGGCCTTTGTTTTGGTATGTTGCTAAACGACCAATGGCTTGGTCTAAGTTGTTCAAAATAGCAATAGGAAGGGGGACATTAAAAGATGCCATTATAGCTTTTTCTAGAGCATTTAAATTGAAATCAGATGTTATTATAATCAAAGACGCAGGTTTAAGTCTAGATATGGATTTACCTGAAGATTATGATAAATTAAAAAACTATGTAGAAAAAGTTAAGATTCAAAAGTAAGAATTTCAGGCGAATAAAATGCAAAAACTCCCTATTTTCCTTTTAGCAGGTCGAGATAAAGAAAGAAGAGAGATTATGAAAGTACTTGATCCTGAAAAGAGGTATAAGTCTAAATGTCAGTTGGATATGTTGGGAAAACCCATAATCCAGTGGGTAGTAGATGAACTTCAAAAATCAGAATATGTAGATCAAATATATGTTCTAGGATTAGGGGAGGAAGACCTCCAATTAGAAGGCGATTTAGAGTATATTCTTGTTGATTACGATGCTGAGGTTTTTGATAAAATCAAAGCAGGATTTGATTATCTCAAATCTATAGACAAATATAATGAAATGGCTGTAATGTGTGGAGCTGATATACCGGCGGTAACAGTAGAAAGTATAGATGAATTTCTAAAAGAAGCTTCTGAAAAACAACATTATGACTTTGTGTGGGGAGTAGTGCCAGAAGAAGTCGCAGCAGCAGAATTTCCAGATCATGGTCGAACTGTAGGTCATTTTAAAGATCACAGTCTTTTTCCCGGAGATATTTTCGCCCTTAATCACAACGCGCTTGTTATAGGGGAAACCACCATTAGACAACTTTCAGACAATCGTCGTAAGAGGTCTTTTTGGACCACTGTCTGGCTTATTGCTAAACGACCAAGAACTTGGAGACACTTGATAAAGATCATTCTGAAAACTGCTACAACTAAAGATGGAATCAAGTTATTTGAAAAAGCTTTCAGATGTAAAGTTGCAATTGTTATAATTAAGGAACTTGGGTTTGGTTATGATATGGATTTGCTAGTTGACTATGAAAGACTAACTAAATATGTTTCAAAAACTAAAAACATACCTCTCATTGATTAACTTTCTACAACTTCTTCCTCAATTATCACTTTCTTTTCTGGTTTGATAAATGAGAAAATTCCTAAGGTTACGGCAAGCAAGAGTGCATACTTACACATTATACTAGGTATTGCAATACCAAATGCTGAATCTAGCCAAATCATAAGGTACATTGGAGCAAGAAAAGAGAGATAACCAATTATCACTATTGCGCCGGTTCTACTATCGACTTTATCTCTCCTAAAAATCATATGAGCGAGAGTAAAGAGAATACTATAGGCAATAATACCCATGTAGAATATTCCATAAATCGTTGAAATATTATTAGAGTAGATTGCATAAAGAGGGTTGCAATCAACAAGCTCAACTGAACCTGGAACGCTTAGATAATAAATTGATAATCCTAAAGCAGCTGCAAAGCCCACCCAATAATCAGGGAATTTCCATCCTACTATCCGAGTACAGAGATAGTAACCTGTTGATGGAAGAAAGGTGATAATAACAAATGCTATTCTTCCTGTGATATTTGCTCCTATTCCTATACAAATAAGAAATTCTGACAACTGATAAAGTTGTAATAGTGCTAATAACATTACTATTGACCAGAAAAAGGGATTTTTTCGGTTGAAAATAATTACTACAGCTAATATCACTAGTTCTATACAGAAGAATATTAGAGATAAGGTTCCAGGTTGCACAGCACCCATTTTTTAGTATATTATAATAAAGTTTCTACATTTCTATTTCTTTTTGTTGGAAATGGTCTCTTCTTCTGATACAACAGTTTTAATAGGAGTCTTGGTTCGAATTTGTTGGTGTAGAATTTGACTAAAAAATATCCTATTTTTCTAATGTCAGGAAGAGATAAAAATATCAGAAGAGAAATCATGCTAAAACTTGATCCTGAAGAGAAATACAAAGGTAAGTGTCTACTCCCCCTGCTCGGAAAACCTGTTATGCAATGGGTAGTCGATGAGCTCGTTCAGTCTGAATATGTTGAAGGAATATACTCCTTAGGTGTTTCTAGAGAGGATATTGATTTTGGAGATCAAGTTGAATATGTTCCAGTGGATTTCTTTGCTGATCTCAGCGAGAAATGGTTAGCAGGTTATGAATATCTTAAGGCTCAAGGAAAAGAGTTTGATGACTATGTTATTTGTATGGCCGATACTCCTGGTATGACAATTGAGAAAATTGAAGAATTCTTTGAACAACTTACTAAGATGGAGGGATATGATTTTATTTTGTCTCTTGTCCCCTATGAATTATCGAAAAAATGGTTCCCTGATGCTGGTAGGGTTACAGGGAATTTCAGAGATTATCATATCTTCCCTGGAGAAATGCTGACCTATAGTGCATATGCAATTACTGAAGGTAAGAAAATATTTGATGATATTAGTCGTCTTAGAAGAAAGAGGTCTTTTTGGGCTGTAGCATGGTATGTTTTTAGAAATCCAAGAACCTGGTGTAAAATGTTAAAAATCGTTTTCAAAATAGCCAAATTGGCTGATGCTATTAGAGTTCTTGAAATTGCTTTCAACATGAAAATGGGTTACATCTTCATTGATGATCTTGGTTTTGGTTTGGATATGGATGTGCCTCAAAATTATGAACAACTTGAAGAGTATATGAAGAAAACAAAACTTGCAGGAAAGAAAAATTAACATGCCTTGATTCTGTTAATAACTGTCAAATTCTCGCATTACATGCATAAACTTCTTTTATAGGAAAATCTATATGTACAGATACTATGAACAGAACAAGTAAATTTTTGACTTTAATAGTAATGGGGGTTTTAGTAACTTCTATTTTGTTTTCAGACTTATCTAAGGCTGTAATTGTATCTGATCAATTAACTCTTGTTGCAGAAAGTTATGTTGATGGTAAGATACTCTATACCAACACTACTCATACAGATTTATTAATTGGGTATTCAACAATATTAGTTGAGAAGATATTTACACCAACAGATATACCAGATGAGATGGTACTAATCAAATATTCTTGGGATGCTGCAGTGGGGCAAAATGTACCTATTACCTTCTATGAAGACCAGCAAGAAATGGATTTCACTTATCTTGTGTTCTACGATAACAGAACTACTGTATTTATGGGAATAATGAAATTTGCAGATGCAACAGAGTCAGTAGAAGTTAATGCTATGCAAGGCAACACTTTAGAAGGTTTCTTGGAAGTTAATAATACAGTTATAACTTATGGAAATGGAACAAGTTATGTCTATGGAGATGTTCAACCTGCTGATCCAGTTTATGATGAAATTCAAAACCTGATGTTTGGTTTTTATCTTATTGGTTATGGACTTGGAGCTGGTGAATATGCATGGACACCCTTTGGAATTTCGCCTTTAGCTAATGTTAATGATGATGTACACTATTCTACAGGATTAGGAAAGGTAATTGACAAGCCGGCTGTTATAACTACAACTGGAGATTCCTATGACGCAATACATGTTGAATATTATGATACTTCATTATACGGTTTCTGGGATGCACCTGAAATGCATTGCTTCTATGAAGCAAGTACAGGTATATTGCTAAAAGTCTATGAAACAGATGGAACAGAAACTTGGGATTTCCTACCTGGACATGTAGTACTTGAACCACCTACAACAACTCCAACACCTTACAGTTTAGTAGGAATAGTTACAGGTTTAGTTGTCATTGGTTTGATAACAGTTTATATAAGAAGAAGGAAATAAATAGAAACTCCTTCTAATTTTATATTTTTTTCTTTATCACTTTGAGATATTTTTGATTTGAAAACTTCAGTTTTTTGAGCATAAAACTCTTTAATCAGTATCTCATAATGTATAGATACCATGAAAAAGATAAAATTAACTTTTATATTCGCTCTTGGAATCCTAATAACTTCAGTTTTAATTTCTGATGTTTCCAACGCTATTCTTGCCTCGGATGTGCTTGAGGTGGGTGCTACTAGTTACGTAGAAGGTGAATTGCTTCTAGATACTGCAGCAGCAGCTGATAAATTAATAGCCAAGGTTACTATTACTGTTACAAGACTTTTTACTCCGACCGATATCACTGATAAACTGATAGAATTTGAGGTACAGATACGTCCAGTAGATCCTTATAACTTTGGATTTCTTGCTAACCCTACTTATATTCGATTGAAATTCTTAGTGTTCAATATAAATAGAAGTACAATTATGCTAACAGAATATTTTGTTGAAGATGCCTTTGAAACGATCGAGATGACAGTTTTACATGAGACAACATATGAAGGGATGATAAAACCTGACAATAGAAAAATAACCTTTGCTAACGGTACTACAGCTTTAGCAGGTGCAATAGAACATGCTGATCCTATGTATATTCTACTAGAACAATTTAGTGATTTATCTAAAGATTTCTTATTCTGGCATAAATTCACTATCTTTGCAATATCTCCAACTGCTGTTGTAGGAGATGATATAAGTTATGATCCCAATCTAGGTATAGTTATTGGAACTCCAGCTGTTATGGCTTGTGACGATCAAGCCTATGACTCCATTAAAGTTGAATATTATGAAACAGGACTTTTCAATCAATGGGGAGATGCTTATGAAGTTCATGCATACTATGAAGCTGCTACTGGATTCTTAATTAAGATTGAAGAATTCTTTGACCAAGGAACATGGAAGTTCATTCCTTGTACGCTAAATACAGTTGTTGCACCATTCCCAACAGTATCAGTAATTGTAGGTATAGCTGTAATAGGTTTGGTTGCTTATTATTTCCGTAAGAAGAGATAAATTTCTCTTCTTCTATTTTCATTTTTTGTATACCAGATTTAGTTCCCTTCTTACTTTCCGACAAGATATTGTTTATATAATTAAACACACATAGAATCTATTAAGGGTTTTCAACCATGAAAAAGGGTATTGGATACGTTATAACTTTAAATATAGTTCTAGCATGTTAATTGGGGGTTTATTAAACGTAAGCACAGTAAGTGCCTATCAGCACTTGAATCCAGGAGATCAACTTCTGTACTATGCAGACGTGGTTTATTACTCGGATGAATCTAACTACTATATTTTTGAAAATGAATTGCCAAGTTATTATTCTCATAAAGATGTTTGGCATTATGAACAAGAAGTAGATGAGTTCCACAGCTATACAGTACAAAATGACTATGGTTCATATACCGATGGTCAGAGAGTCGCTACCTATTTTGATACCTACCGAAATGATAAAGGAGACTACTGGGATTACATACTAGAAAATTGGGCCTATTCTGGTGGTTGGTCAGACAACTACTTGTGGATAGGTGCTAATTCTTGGTATGCTTCATACAATGATTACAATATGACTTTAAATTGTGATATTCCTTACTACTTCGGTGGTGCGATGTACCAATTTGATGAAGTCAGGGGATATACAATCAATGGTATGTTTAGTACCTATGATGTAGCTGTTTATTCCTTACATTATGCTAGCTCAGGTTTGAGTCCAACATCAATGTACAATATTTCTTATGACTACAGTTATGAAAACTACGAAGATCACTATTTCTACATAGACAAAGCTACAGGATTTCTACTTGAATACGATTATACCTATTCTTCAAATAGTTACGAGTTCTTTGATGCTTATGCTGATTATGAAGGAATTTATTGTAATGTTGCCCATGAATACAGTTACTCTTCTTCAAGCCATTATAACTGGCTTTTACAGGAGACTACAGCTGGATTTGGCGGAATTTCCGATGCTGATTTACCAGGTATAGAGTGGGATTGGTATTATGATTATACAATGACAATGGGACTTGAGTACCTAACAGTATATTTCTGGTTATATGATTCTTTCAGCACTTGTACTATTGATGTTTATCTAAACGACATTTATGTAGAGTCATTATTTGGAGTATCTCCAGGTTATATGAGTTACGACTTGTTTGTAAAGGACTTACCAATAGATCCATACAATAGTCCTAAGATGACATTTGTTGTTACAGATGATTCCAGTCTCGGACACACTGCTATCTACAATTTGCATATGAATGATGAAAGACCAAACTATCCAACGATAAATGGTCCAACTTATATTGAATACAAATTGGGTGAAACTGATACTCAGTATTGGCAACTGAAAGATATTAACTATAACCCAGATTATTATGAGGTTAAATTCAACGGTTTAGTAGTTGACTCTGGTACTTGGGCAGTTGATGATTATGTTACTTTCAATCCTCATGACTATATCTTTGTAGAAGGAGATTTTGAACTTAAAATCAAAGCTACAGATTTGGACGGGTATGAAACATACTTGTATGTGATGATTCATGCTGAAGATGACACAGTTCCAACTAATTCTACTGATCCAACAGGGACAGATCCAACAGAAACCGATGGTTCTAATACAGTAACTTTAGACGCACCAAATATGCTCTTTGCAATCTTGGGTGTCTTAGGTTTCGTAGCACTTACTGTTTTAATCAGAAGAAGAAAATAAACTCCCTTCTTTTTTCTTTATTTTATTTCAATGATATTCTTTCGCTGATTAGACTACCACTTTGTTTAAAAAGGAAAATTAGCTTTAATAGTAATAAGGGGATTTTACCTTGAAAAGGGGTCAAACAACAATAATATTAACAATTTTAGTTGTCTCTAGCTTCGTTGTTGGATTTACGCCAATAGAAGCAGCTACTAGCTATCAAGCACTGGCAACCGGAGATCAACTATTGTACAAAAATGTGTTCACATTTTATGAAGATTTGGAACAACAACTCTTACATGAAATTGATGTCGCAGACTCATGGTGGGTAATTGATCACTGGGATTATACTTACGATGAGATGGAAAGTTACTCAGTCAATACAATAGATACTACTACAGGTAATGTGAATTACGCGTGGACAATTTATGATAGATACAATAATCAATATCAAGAGGACTATTACTATGATTATCTTGACCAATCTTGGGTTCTCAATAATTCATACTATGATTATGAACCATTCACATTGAGTAGCTTTGAAGTAAAGGATTTTGATGTTTATAATGGCACACTCAACCTAGATGTTACAGATTGGTTTTCCTATGGTGTTTATGATCATTCTGAGGTTAAATACTATGTGATTAACGGCGCAAATACTTCTTGCAATGTAGATGTATACATGGATGTATATGCTGATGAAAATACAACCGCATATACCTATGAAGGTATCAATTTCGATGAAACTAATCCATTTGGTTGGGAAGATGTTTTCTATGTCGATAGTGACACTGGATTTCTATTAGAATATACAACATTGTATTATGATAATTATTATAGACTTATTGATCATAAAAACAGTCCTACACTTGGAATTTTTGTTGATTACTTCTTCAATCACACATATGGATATTACTACGAATGCCAACTCTATGAAACAACCGCAGCTTACTCACCAGTCCCAGATGCAGATTTACCTGCTTTGTTATTAGACATGGGATATGATTATGATATTCGCGGTGATACCGATTATCTGACAATCTATTTTGATTTAGTAAACAAATGGCCATCTATGACCGTTGATGTTTTACTGGACGGAACTGTAATAGATACTATATACAGTATGGCTCCAGGATCAAATTACTATAATCTTTACACAGCTGGTATACCAATCAGTGAAGATAATCATACAGTAACATTCAATGTATATGATGACGCAAGCTTCGAACATAACACAACTTGGACATTAGACATACAAGATATCCGACTTGACTGGCCTGTAATAACTGGTCCAGTTGGCGAGTATTGGTATACAATTGGTGATTATGAAATACTTCAATGGGAATTCAATGACTACTATGATAATGGCAATTACTACGAGTTAAGAATCAATGGGATGTTGGATAATCGTTCTGGACTTTGGACAAATGGAACACTGTTATATCTAGACTTAAGTGAAAATATCACTTATGCAGGCGACCATATTATTCAGGTCTTTGCTGCTGATTATAATGCATACTATACTGATTTATATTTGACTATACATGCTTCAGAACCATCTGTTGATGCAACACCACCAACAATTACTGGATCGACATCTGACTTTACAATGAATGAAGGAGAAGATATCAAGCTCATTTGGTCTATTTATGATGAAAATCCTATGAGTTATGAAATTAAAGTCAATGGTGCCACATATGATAGTGGTGCATGGACTGAAAACTCTAAAGACATTCTTGTTCTACTCAAAGACTTTGAAGATGGAGTTTGGACATTTGAGATTATAGTCTTTGATGCTTTTAGTAATTCTAATAGTGAATCAGTTACTGTAACCATTAATGAAGTAATTGTAACAACACCAGAACCAACTAATCCTACAGAAGAACCTTCAGAATCTAATTCTAATTCGAATACTTTGACACTCGATTCTTCAGGATTAATATACTCCATTCTTGGAATACTAAGTTTTGTATCAATAGTTATTATTTATAGAAAGAGAAGATAAATCTTCTTACTATTTTTCTTTTATTTTTTGAACAAGCTCTTGTGTTGTAAGTACACCTTTGGCAGTTATATATCCTGTAATTAATTTTGGTGGAGTTATGTCAAATGCTGGGTTAAAAGCCTTTGATTTCGGATTTGCAATCAGAACTTCGCCTTCTTTATTCTTGATGTACTTAACTTCTTCTTCCGGTCTAAGTTCAATCTTGAAATCTTCAGCTGTATTGGATTCTTGATCAATTGTTGACCAAGGGAAGGAAGAATAGAAAGGAACATCATGATATTTCGCATTAACAGCTATCGAATACGTGCCTATTTTATTAGATACTGTTCCATCAAGCAAACATCTATCTGCACCCAAAATTACTTTGTTAATTTTTTCTTCAGACATTAGAAAAGCTGCAACTGAATCAGCTATAATTTCATGTTCAATTCCTTCTTGTTCAAGCTCCCAAGCTGTAATTCTTGCCCCTTGCAATCTTGGTCTAGTCTCGTCAACAAAAACTTTGACTTCAATTCCATTACGATGAGCTTGAATAATAGGTGCTAAAGCTGTTCCATGATCAACTGTTGCTAATGGTCCAGCATTACAATGAGTTAGAATTGTATCTCCCTCTTCAATAATCTCTAAACCATTTGTTCCTATTAATTTGCATTCTTCTATCATCTGAGTTGTTAATCTTGTAGCTTGGAGGAGTGTTTCTTCAAAAGAATAATTACTTTCGATCGCTACGGTGTAGGTTTTGAACACGAAGTTAGCTAGATCAACTGCTGTGGGTCTGGTTGCCAATAATAGGTCCATCTTCTTTTCAAGTTCTTCTTTCTTATTACAACTCTCTACGTTCTCAATTTCTTTAACTGCTAATGCTATACCATAAGCTGCTGCTGAACCAATTGCAGGAGCACCTCTCACCACCATTGTTTTGATAGCTTTACATAATTCTGTTACAGTAATATAATCATTAATCTGGAAATCAAAAGGAATTAAACGTTGATCTATAAGCTGAATACATTCTTTATCATAATTCCAATCAACTGACCTTACTTCTTCTAAACCTAACTCTTTGATCTTCACAAGAAAATGAGTGATATGAGACTTTTAAATGTTGACGCGTTTAATGATTTTTTCCTACGAATTGTGGAATGAATTCTCGAATTTTTTCTGACATTAAAGGTGCATGTGTGTTTTTGTTCGATCCCATGTTAACATAAGTTGTATTTTCCATTAATCCCTCAACTTTCTTGGTAACTTTGGCATCATGCATTTTATCAGTTTCTGCAGCAATTAACAGAACATGATTCTTTACCAGTGGAAAAAGCCACCAATATCTTTTGTAAGCTAATCTTAAACCTTGTTTTTTCCATTTCTTGACATCAGCTTCTTCGAGGGTTCTAAGATATTTTGCTGCTTGTCTAGCATCTTCAGATTTAGACTTTATAACCCACCATCTTAATACTGGTTGAGCAGGTTTCCAGAGGAATGTAGGACTGAAAGGAATTAAATAACGAAGTCCAGGAGGAAGTTCAAATCGTGCAGGAGGTGCAATCAAAACTGGCATGAAGGGATTATACATGTTTTTGTGCATGCCCAATATCACCATTGTAGCACCAATACATGAACCTAGAAGAATCAGCTTATTATCTTCGATTTTTAGAAATTTAATCGCTTCATGCAAATCCTTTGCCATTCTCTCTAAGCCCAGATCAGCAGTTTTTGGTACATCACTCGAACCTTTTTCTCTAGATTCAACATAGACGACTTCAAAGTCTTTTGCAGCATCCATAAGAAGTGCATCCCATGCAGGAACAACGGTACCCCAACCTACACTCAGAACTAAAGAATATCCGTTGAAATCTTTTTTTGAAGGAGTAAACTTAAAGACTCTAATAGTTGCACCATCAGACATAGGAATTTGTATAGATTCAGCAATTTTCTCGAATTCTGAAACCCTGAATCGTTCCATTTCTTCCTGAATTTCTTGCTTCATTGAAGAATGATTTTACTTGGCATTTAAAAGTCTTTCAAAGATAGTTCAAAAAAGAAATAAAAAAGGAAAGATTCTATCTATTTCCTTGATAGAATTTTGAATCAATTGTTAAAGCCGCAGCTAATCCAAATAGTGGTTCTAATGGTGGATAGACTGTTACTTTGTAAGTGTCCTTAATTCTAAAGACCTTCTTATCTAGAGTGAAACCTATGTTCCCTGAAGGATCTCTTGCATTAAATGACCAGCCAAGTAAGTCTGAAGCTGTATAATTTTGTCCTGCAAGAAGAACATCAAATTTGATTCCACAGATTCTGATAATTGGAAATTCTACTTCTCCAATTAATTGATCTCCTTGTGTAATCTTCCATCTATTCTTGAAGAGAAAATTTGATTTGATTCGGATGACTTCGTTTCCATTCATATCTTCAATCCAAAGTGTAGGTGTTAAAGCAAAAATCTGTCGCTTTGCAACGAATATTTGTTGACCTGTTGCTTCGTCAATTATATCATATGTAGCTCTAAATGTAAAAATCTTCTGGGTTACTTTGAAACCAAATGGTGCTTGTTGTGCCATATATACTAAATATGTGATAATGTTTTAAAAGTTATGAAAAAGGAAAGGGAAGGTAAAAGCCTAGTAGAGTAATGGAGTTGTCCAATCTCCTTCAGTAGTTAGGAAGAATACTATTTCACCAAAAGTATCTATGAAAATGATCCTTTCAAATTCAGTTGAGTACTCATTAAAAAGCCCTCTGCTTTCAGTATACTCCACTGATTGATAGATAACATAATCAGGTAAGATTGATGGATTTGTAAATATGTCTTGAAGCGCATTGATTGCATCCTCTATTGTGTAGGAGTCAACATCTTGAATAGTAAAATTCGAATAAACTTCAAAATTCGATGCTGGATTCTTGAATGCTAGATAAGTTCCTAGCCCACCGTCATCAAAGACGTTTTCTATCCAATCTTCATAAGGTAGGGAATCGTTTCCAACACCAACAATTGTGCCATTGTATTTCAACTTGATTCTCCGCGGCATAATCTCCTCTTGATTATCAAACGCTGCCGATTTCTTTTCTTGAGCTAGTTCTATCATCCGAGATATGTCAATTATGGCATTCTCAGGGCTTTCAACAATTATACTAGTGAAATTGATTCCCGCAAAAATATCTGAATCGAAGTCAACTTCTTCAGCAATTTGTAATAACCCCATTTTAAACTCGTTATCTGTGTTACGGTAAACATTCACATTGAAGAAAATATCTGGGAAAACATAGATGTTAAGTAGAGATAGAGTAAAGGCAATAACAAGAACAGATGCTACACCTATTATCATGGGGTCTTTCTTCATTATAACTTAATCTGGACAGAAGCATTATAAAATATTGCTATTTGTTGATTTTCTGGAAGCATTATAAAATATTGCTATTTGTTGATTTTCTGGAAGCATT
>JAAFKJ010000138.1 GCA_021399395.1 Candidatus Heimdallarchaeota archaeon | reverse complement strand
GTTATCTCGATGGAAGAAACAGTGAGGGTTGACTAAAATGACTGAGCAGAAAGCAATCTGGGGATCAACTAGATACTTTATCAAAATCGAACCTTATACAAATGTTTTTGGAACAAGCATGAGTGGAATGGTATCATTTTATGACACTCATGGATTGATAAACGAGAATGAATGCAGGAACCTACAAGAGATTGTAAGAGTCGTAAATGACTTTTGGTCAACAATCTTAGCATCTCACGAAACAAGAGTAGCTCGATGGATTGAGGAATATCTCAACGAAGAAGGAATCACAGCTGATTACAATCTTCTACTTCGATTATTGAGAGCTGAAGAATTACTAGCTGAAGATTTAGAGGACTTGATTGCTTCTACAAGAGAAGTTGAAACAGAAGCATTTGAAGAAGCATTTGAAGTAGATGAGTTTAACAGAATTTTAGGTCATGAAATTACAGTTACACGATTACCAGAAGATGAATATCTTAGAAAAGAACTACTCCAGAAATTGATTGAAGATAATAGATATGATGTACCAAAGAAGGTCAAAAGCCGATGTCAATTCAAACTGCCAAATGGAGAGGTGAAAACCACAGAGAAGGAAAACCCTCTTGGTTTTGGAGAAACTCTGAAAGATGTCACTTTAACTTCTGGAATTAAGAATGAATACGATGGAGCTATCACAGATGTTGAGATTATAGATGAGATGCCTTATTGTTTCAAGATAGAGAACATCACTGTGCAAGACTTAGAAATAGAGCCCAAAAAAGAGAAAAAGGATAAGGTTTTGGAAATAATCTGGGAAATTCCTGAAGTTCAACCTAATCAAGAAGTAGCAATAAGTTATCAGATAACAAAAAGGATCAATCGAACTATTCTTGAAATAATGGAGAATGAAGTTATTGCCGTTCTTAACACATTTGAAAATATATCCCTTACTGGTCTAGACTTTATCTCAAGATTGAAATATCTCAACATTCACAACAGACAATTAGAAGAGCTACATATTGTAGACGACATCCCTCCCGAATTTACGATCATTAAAACTAAACCAGAAGCTTTACCTCCAACTGGTGTAGTAGAAAAAATCAAACTGAAGGGAATCAATGTAAGATGGTCACAGAAGAATGTTAGGGCGGGTCAATCTATTGATAAAGAATATATTCTAGATTACTTCCCATATATATTCCGAGGTAAGAAAATTGTCCAAGATAAAGAAGGAAGGACATTATTCAAATTAGCTAAATTCATCAAATCGTCAGAAAGGGAGATGGGTTATACAATCTTGTATGTAATCAAAAACGTCAGAGGGGAAACAGAGGAATTCATATCATTAGCTGATAAAATCCCTGCGAGTCATGTAGTTGTCAGAAAGAATCCAGACGATGCTCAAATAATGGAACAGACAGATGATAATGGGGATAAAATACTCACATGGATAGCTGAACCTCCTCAAGCTGGTAAGTTAAATTCAGTTGAAGTTCAGATTTCTGGTGACACTCCACCTACTTTTGACTTATTCCAGGTTTACGTTGGAGATAAAGGAGAAGTAGGTTTTGTAGAGAAAGAATCCTCTGTTGCTCGTGAGATGATAAAGACACCTTAGGTCCTATTCATTTATCCTAATAAATGAATTCTATGTAATGTTAATCCACACGAAACGGAATTATTTCCTTGTATCAATCTGGTGTTGACTTGTGCAAAAACGATAACCAGTAATTACTACTTTTAGCTGAAGTATTTAATGATTATTACATGATTCTAAGGAACAGAGAATTTATTTACAACTAATCATATTTCCCTCTGTCAATGAAAAACGAATATGATGTCATTATAGTTGGTGGTGGACCAGCTGGAGTCTCAGCTGCTTTAAGTTGTAGGAAGAACAATTTAGATGTTCTTTTGTTAGATAAAAAAACCAAAGATAAGATAGGAGACAAAGTATGTGGGGAAGCTATCTCCAAGGAGACATCTCACTTCGTTTCAGATAAACTTGGTATTAAACCTCCTTCTGGTATTGAAGTAAATGTACCAGTTGAAAAACTGGTTCTCAAGACATCACTACCTGAAGATTACATTTCATTACCTGCTATTGGCTACATGATTGATAGACACAAATATGGACAAAGGCTTCTAAATGATGCGATTAATGCTGGAGCAGAAGTATTTGCAGAAATCAAAGTAGTTGAACCTATCTTAAAAGATAACAAGGTTGTAGGAGTAAAAATCAAAGATTCAAAGCACAAAGATAAGGATATTTTTGCCAAGGTTATCATTGATTGTAGCGGAGTTAGAGGGGTGATACGGACCAACCTTCCAGAAGGATTTGAACCAAAATTATCTAAATCTCTTGATAGATCTGATTATGCTTCTTGTTATCGGGAGATAATCGAATTAAAAGAAGAACATGGTCTCGATGGGAAAATCGTTCTAAAATATGAAGAGGATATACCTGAACCTGGATACATCTGGTTCTTTTCAGATGGGAAAACTAAACTTAACTGCGGAACTGGCTTCATTAAAACAGGTGAAAACCGAAACAAAAGTGTAAAAGAAGTTTACTTCAATGCAATGGAAAAACACTACCCTAAAGGTTCATACAAGACACTTGATGGACGAGGAGGAGTTGTTTCTATTCGACCTCCTCTTTGGAATGCAGTAGCTCCGGGATTGATGGTCGCAGGGGATGCAGCCTATCATGCAGACCCTCTAACTGCCGAAGGTCATGGTCCAGCTCTGATGTCGGGTTACTTCGCAGGATTAGTGGCTTCAAAGGCCATAGAAAAAAATGATTTCTCAACTGAGAAACTATGGGAATATAATAAACTAATTTTCTCAAGTTTTGGTGCTGAGCATGCTAGAAATAGGATTTTGACAATAGTTCTTGAAAGTATAGGACCGAATAAGCTGGAGTTTCTTTTAAAACGAAAAGTTGTCAAACAAGCTGATCTAACAACCGAAGGAATTCTGACAAAACGTTCTATCTGGAATTATATTTCACTTGCTTTAAGATGTTCTCCAAGATATTCATTATTACTTCTGATGAGAAAAGCAATTAGTATTAGCAAGAAAATAGCTAAACTATGTCAAGAATTTCCAGAATCACCAGACAATTATCAATCGTGGAAGGATGAAATTGAGCAGTTGTATTCCAAGATAGAAAAGAAGTAAAGCAATGATTTTTATGCTAAACTTTTCTCCAAAGTTTTTATAGCTTGTTTCGTTCCAATTGTATGAACATAAGGGCCTAGCTTTGGTCCTCTGTCTGTATTTAGCAAGATATTATAGAGTATTTTAAAGAAGTCTCTTGGTTTAATCCCATTATCTCTTGCTGATTCAAAGATTGCTGATTGTATATCATCTGCAGTTTCAGCTGATTCTATAGCTTTGATTAATGCTTTAATTGCAGCTTTTTGTTGCTTATCAAGATTGATAGTTACTTCTTCTAACTGCTTGAAATCTGCAACCCAATTCTCAGCATATTGAATTCTATCTTCGATATCTTTAATGCTAGCTCCATCACGTAAGTAACCATACTCTCCTAATCGAGAGTTCAAGAAATCTTCACGTTCAGCTTCTGTTTCAGGTGCTACTGAAATTAGATTAACCAGTAAAGTGTATGGAACTTGAATAGAGGTTTTCTCTGGGGGATTTAGGTGCCAACAATACTCAAATAAGCCATTTAGTTTGCGCTTACGAGCTTGATTACCTTCCTTAATTTTGCCAAAGTAAACATTTTCTAGGAAATCGATTTCCTTCATATAAACGGGAATATCATCTACAGCTAGAGTTCTACTTCCTGCCATTCGTTTGTAAGTTAACAATGCTAAGGATTGTGTAGAACCATATCTGCACCATGTTTGAGGAGTAAAAACATTTCCAGCTGATTTTGAAATCTTTGATCCACCTTTATCAAGAAACATTTCATATCTTGCATGAGTTGGAGGTTCATATTCAAAGACTTGTTTGCATATTTCATCATTGCAAATTACAGATTCAAATATATCTTTACCAAATGCTTCAAAGTCAACTTGTTGAAGTTCCCATCTAGCAGCAAACTCAACTTTCCAAGTAAGTTTGCCTTCAGCCTTGTTTATGTTAGCATAACCATGATGACCGCATCCTTCAAGTGATTTACCTTGGATTTCATCACCTTTACAATGGTATTCGACTAGATCCTTCTTAGCATCAAATGAAACTGCTTGAGTTGTATAGATTTTACCACAGTTTTCGCAAATTGCATGATAAGGGAGTACCTCAAGATATTTTTCTTGTCCAGTTGTATCTTTGATTATCTGTCCAGCTAATTTTGCTTTACTTAGTACTTTTTTAACTTGAGGTCCCATCTTCCCTGTTTTATAGATATCATATGCAGAGACAGGGGTAAACTCAATACCTGCATCTTTTATTGACTCGATGAGTAAAGATGACATGTGTTGGCCATAGCTGTCATGACAACCCCATGGATCTGGTATCATTGAAACAGGCTTGCCAAGATGTTCTTCTAACTCAGGTGGTGTTCCGGCAGGTACTTTCCTCAATCCATCCAAATCATCTGCAAAAGCTAAGAATTCTGCTTTTCGATCTAGATATTCAATAGCTAATTTGAAAGCATAGGCTCTGGATGCATCTGCAAAAGAACCGATATGTGGAAAACCAGACGCCCCTAAACCGCTTTCAGTTCGAACAATCTCAGGATGAGCTCCTTCCAAGTTATCCTTGCGCTTGAGAACATCTAAGGCGAGCTTGTCTATCCAAGTACCTTTACCGATAACTTCATCGGTATCTTCGCCAAAGTCAAAATCTTGTGACACTTTTAATCAGCCTAACTTAATTTAATACTTGAGTTAACGCAAAAACAGTCATTTATAATAATTGTTCTTTCGTCTAGTAAATGAGAAAGAAGAAGCATAGAAAGAAAAAAGAGAAAGAGATTCTCTTTATTTTATACTTCATTCTCCATTTTGGGAGCTTCAACAAAGAATGGCGCATATTCAGGATCTCTTTTTAATTGTTCTAACACGCTATTACCTAGTTCGGTAATTGACCAGCCCCTTTCCTCTTGCTCGATCAATCCCATTTGAGTGAGAGAGTTTGAATGCTTACCAGTTTTGATATGTGACCTAATAGTATCTAAACCAATTTGTAGTTTCTTTGAAAGTTTCTTATATCCAACTGCTCCCTTCGTAAGCTCTATGAGGATGAGGCGCTTGGTACGTCCTAGTCTTTCGACTAGAGTTTCCAGTGTAACTCCATCATCTACCACTCATATCACCGGATAGGTAAATCAAACTTTATTTAGATAGTTTAAAAATCATCCGCTTGTCTTCGGAAAAATAAAGTTCTAGACATCGTTTCAGACATAGAGATTTTCCTTCAACCGAACATTTAAGAGAAACAATCGAGCTTTAAAATCAATGGCACATAAATTATGTTTTAGCGTATTTGATGATACTGTGGGAACCAAACCTCTCCACTTTATAGACTTATCAGAAGAGGAATCCCAGAAATTGTCAATACGAATGCTCATGGGTGCAGCTGCAACAGATATCCTACGTGAAGCAAGTGCAGTGATGCCTTTGCACGACATTGGTGGTGTCGCTTATTCATTCTTCTTTGGTATCCCATGTAAGAGTAAAAGATCCCCAATAACTATGGCATGTTTAACTTATGTAATTCCCGAAGAATTTCAATCACAACTCTATACTAAAGTTCCAGTTTTCAATTATCACAGTTCAAATATAGCAAAACAACTTGCAGGTCTTTTATTGTACGAACCAGGATATGAAATGGATGAAGGCTTAAAGCAGAGAATCAACAACTGGGCTAATAACTTAACATCAATCATGGAAGCAAATCAAGAAGGTGCAATAGCTCAAACTATTGAAATAGTTAGATCTGAAGCTTCTCCATACTTCTTCATGAGATTAGTTAACAAAGGCCCAGACAGAGTAATTGATGCTCTTCTAATTGGAAAACCAGTAATTGTAGTATGTTCAAAAGAAATGGTAAAACCATTCTTATCTTCCTTACAATCTTTCCAACCTAGAAGAGAATTACTAGTTTCATTATTCCCAGCGGAATATGTCCCTCCTGATCAATTTGATGTTTTGTTTGCAACGCCAGAAATACTTTCAAACTATCCAACTAATGTCATTTGTGACCTAACAGTGGGTGTAGCAAAAGGTGGAGAGGAAAGCGAGTTCTCCAAAACACTCATACAAAAACTTCAACAAGATGCTGAAAGTGGTACATACAAACATAAGGACATTATTGGTACATCAATTAGGAATCTAGAAGGGGAAGTAGTAAAAATTATCAGATATTCTGGCACAAGTATTATTTCTCAATATTATGCTCTTACAACCAATCCAAAACAACAATTTGCCAGTTTAGAGGAAGCTGAAGTTGATATGGCATTTCAAATAGCTTTTACTCGTTATCCTGAATATAGTAACAGCATAGATAAGTTATACCAAGAAGTTACAGGTAAAAAAAGACGATTCAATATCTAATGAATTATCCAACAATTTAGTTTATGAAAATGCTATGATTTTTATTTATGTAAGTGCTAGTATTTCTAATGGACATAGATTCGATACTAAAGGAATTAGATGTTTCTGAAATCAAAATTGTATCAGTTGTAGGTGCGGGTATATCAAAAGCTTCAGGGATGCCTACTTTTCGGGGAGAAGATGGCATGTGGAATAATTACAGAGCTACAGACTTAGCTACACCTTTTGCGTTTCAAAGAGATCCGAAAATTGTGTGGGAATGGTACAGAGCAAGGATGAGAATCTTGTTAGAAGCGAAACCAAATCCTGCTCATGAAGCTTTAACCAATTTAGAAAAAGAAGGATTATCTATTGGAATAATAACACAAAATGTTGATGGATTACATGAAATTGCAGAATCAAAAAATATTATAGAAATTCATGGTCGAATAAGATATGCGCGATGTAATTCATGCGATTATATTGAAAGGTGGGATTCTGAAGAAAAATCACTAAAAGATAGAGAATTACCCTATTGTCCAAATTGTAAAAATCAGATAATTCGACCAGATGTTGTGTGGTTTGGTGAACAACTTGCTTCGCAAAGATGGAATAAAGCAGTAGAATGGACGCTGAATGCTAATATAATGCTGGTTATTGGTACTTCTGGTGTAGTTGCGCCAGTATCTTCTCTCCCAGATTTTGCCAAACAGAACAATACAAAAATATTTGAATTTAATATTGAAGAAACGCCTATTACATCTATTAGTGATCATTCAATTTTTGGACCTTGTGAAAAAACTCTACCCACATTTACTCGAAAAATAATTGAATTTAGTAGAGGATTAAAAAATGGTTAACAAGACAGAAAGAAAAAGGGTTGAAATCATAGTCTCTGGGTTAGTGCAAGGTGTTTTTTTCCGAGTTAGTACGAGAGAAGTAGCTCAGAAACTTGGTATTAGAGGAACTGTTTGTAATCTATTTGACGGCTCTGTTAAGATAATCGCTGAAGGGACAGAAGAGAAACTAAATAGATTGATACTCTTTGCCAAAAATGGTCCTCCTTCTGCGAAAGTATACGATATTGACATAAAGTGGACTAATACAAAGGATGATTTACCTCCTTTTAGAATTGTTTATTAAATTCTCGAATATGTACAATTGAAATTAAAGAGTCTGATAGCTTTGACTGAAGAAATTGAGAAAAAAATAAGAAAAACAATTGAGCAACATAAACTTAAAGATACAGAGTTAGTGCACTTTGGTTCTATTGCTAAATTGCCAACACAATTTGGTGATTTTGAGATCATTGGTTTACTAAGTTTAAGGGATATGAAGGAACATATAGCTGTAATGAAGGGTGAAGCGATTGGTAAAAAGAACATTCCAGTCAGAATTCATTCCGAATGTCTCACAGGTGATGCATTTACATCCTTACGTTGTGACTGCAGAGAACAGCTTGAAGCTGCTTTAAGTTATCTTGCTAAACAAGAATTTGGTATGCTTGTCTATTTGAGACAGGAAGGAAGAGGAATAGGGTTGTTCAATAAAATGAAAGCTTATACACTACAAGAATTAGGTTATGACACAAATGAAGCGAATGAACTTTTAGGATTCAAGGCCGATGAGCGCTCATATCTAGTTGCTGTTGACATACTAAAAGCATTGAAGATTGAATCAGTCCAGTTGATAACAAATAATCCAAAAAAGGTAGCTGAATTATGTGACAGTGGTATAGAAGTAACAGAAAGAATTCCAGTCGCAATTACCCCAAATATCTATAACGTCAAATATCTTTCTACAAAATCCGAAAGTGGGCACTTAATGGGATCAGAAGCACTTTATTGCCAAGATGATGAAGAGAAGAATTAATCTGATTCTTCTTCAACAAGTTCTTCTTCAACAGGTTCTTCTTCAACAAGTTCTTCTTCAACAGGTTCATCTTCAACAAGCTCATCTTCAACAGGTTCTTCTTCAACAAGTTCTTCTTCAACAAGCTCATCAGTTATATCTTCTGATTTTTCATCATCAGATTTAGAAAGAAGTTTTTCTAGTTGTTGCTTATCTTCAGTAGATAGTGT
>JAAFKJ010000137.1 GCA_021399395.1 Candidatus Heimdallarchaeota archaeon | reverse complement strand
GTCTCCATAAGCATCCATTTCATCCCTTACTTCTGTTCGTCTACCGTCACCAAATTTGTCTTTGATTTCAAGAAGTTCTGTTTTTATAAGTTGCATCCTCTTAGCTTTATCTGCAAGTAAATCCTCATATTCTTTTATTTTTATCTCAAGTTCCTTTTTCTCAGTTATTACTGCTTCTACTTCCATTTTAGCTAAACGAACTAATTGCATTGCCAGTATTGCTTTGGCCTGTGCTTCATCTAACTCGAAACGTTTCATTAGTCTTTCTTGAGCATCCTGTCTACTTTCTGACTTTTTAATCAGGTCGATAACTTCGTCAATATTTTGAAGTGCAATGTGTAATCCTTCAAGAATATTCAAACGCTGAAGAGCTTTGTTTAGATTATATTGAATGGTATTTCGAATTACATGCTCTCTATGTTCTAGGAAGATTGTTAAAGATCTTTTAAGGTTCAGAAGTAGAGGTCTTCCTCTCGCAAAAGCCATATTTTTTGCATGAAAAACCTTCTGTAATTGTGAATGTTTATACAACTGACTAACAATTACATTTATCCCTTTATCATGTGAGTAATCTTCATGTATGTCAATTTCAATTCGTATCTTCTCTTTTGACAAATCTCTAACGTCAACTAACCCACGAATTTTCTTAGACGACATTAACTCGTACAATTCCTCCATTAATGTACTTTTGTTGGTTAAGTATGGAATCTCACTAACAACTATGGTTGCTTCATTTTTCGCCTCAGTTGCTTCTTTAATTTCTATTCTGGATTTAACAACAATAGGACCTTTACCAGTACTAGCATATCCTTTCATGGCCATTCCATTGATAATAATTCCTCCAGTTGGGAAGTCAGGTCCTTTAACAATTTCAGATAAATCATCAACTGTCGAACCAGGTTCATCTACTAATTTAACAGTAGCATCAAGAATCTCTGTAAGATTGTGGGGAGGAATATTAGAGCTAAGCCCAACAGCAATACCTGATGTGCCATTTACTAGTAATAATGGAATTTTAACTGGTAAGACAGTGGGTTCCACTTCTTCTCCATCGAAGTTTTCTTGAAACTTAACAATTTCAGGAATAACATCTTGGAGTAATTCAGTAGAAATTCGTGCTAATCGAGCTTCAGTGTTATGATTTACAAACCCATTAGCTACAAAAGAATGACATTCTGAATCTACTCTGACTGAATAGACATTTTCTTCATTTAATTGTTCTATTTTTTCAATTTTATTAAATAGATACTTACGCTCATGTAACAATTCTAAGAGTTGCTTATCCTCTGTATCAATAATTTCATGAATTGTATCAAAGTTCTTCTCTAGATTATTATATCTATCAAAGTTATTTTTTGCAAGAAAATCATGACCATATTTTTGCCTGAAATATGTAGCAATAAAAGGAATAAAATCATTTTTACTCATTCGATCTGTATTTATATCATCAATATGATTCAAGATCTGTTTTTTACGTGATGAGAAGAAACCTATTTTGTGTTTGAATCTAAGTATTGAATCAGTGCCTACAATCAGTAATCTATAGCAATCTACACGTTTATCCTTTATTGGTTTGGTTGTGATAATCCCGAAATTAAGAAGTAAAACTTTTAATTGTTGTAAAAGTTTCTTACTACTTGAATTATAGACCAACATCATACTCTTTCCACCATGACGTTTGTCTTCCTTATATTGTACAGAACCATCTCCTTCATAGAGTCCTTTTAGGAAATTAGATGCAATTTCTTCAGATGATTGTAAAATTGTGAAAGGTATTTCTTTTGATTCTGAAGTTTCATCTAGAAGTCCAATATTTATAAGAAATTCTCTAACTTTTCCAGCAGTTATAGTCATTTCTTTGTAATTATCAGCAACTTTGTTTTCGTAGATATTTGCTCCCTTAAACTGTTTCTTAACAATTCTCTTTATTTTTCTATAGTAACTGAAATCTGAGTTACCGAAGAGAGTCATTTTTTGATGGTAGGAACCTTCAGCAACAAGTGTTCCCAATAAGAACGCTAGATCCTTATTCATAGTTTTGGGGAACCGCACTTCTGCGAATTTAGAATCTGCTTCAGGCCAATAATTTTCTAGTTTTAGATTTTCTTCTGCAAATAAGGATTTGTTTCTTTGAAGAACAACATTATCTCCTTTCTGTATCTGACTGAGCATCTTCCAGACTAGCTTTGGTTTTCCTTCTTCAATAGTCCAACAATTGACCGGGTGGTTGAAAGACCCCTTTAGTTGATATCCCATATCAGTTTCTATTGCGAACACGGGATGTTTATCTGAATTAAAGAATTTAGAGGCGGTATTTACTTCGCCATCATATGATAGCACTTTTACATTGATGTCTGACTCTGGTTTACCATTTCCTAATGTTTCAATTGGAACAATTCCTTTGTCCGATAAAATCAATGTATCTCCAGTAACACAATATCTCATTGCAGCAGCTGGGAACCCATCTATTGAACCGAAGTTACCTTGTCCATCGACAACTGGATACCTTAATGAAAATGGTTGAGCCAGTCTTACAAGTGTTTCATATGTTCCTCCAGCATGGGGATGGTATTTTCCTGTAACTTCTCCCACTATTCTTGCACACTTCTTATGAGGTGTATTATAGTTTAATCTCATCTGATGCATTGCCCATAAAATTCTTCTATGAACTGGTTTAAGTCCATCCCTTGCATCTGGAATTGCTCTTTCACTAATTACATAATGGGCATAATCGATATATGCATCTTCTAATGTCTTTGATAAAGCTGATTTATGAATAAATTCTTTTGTTTCATCACTTGCCATTTTTATCCTTCCTTACAGTTCAATTTCCTCTGGGACTTTATCACCAGAAATTTTAATGTCAATAAATTCCTCTTCTGTACCATCATCTAATCCTTCCCCCTCTTCCAGAGTAGCTACACCATATTCTTTTTGATATTCAGCTGTATTAACTTTGAATACATCTTCCATTATGAACCGTTTTCTGAAACTAACATCGCTTCCCATCAATTGTTCAAAACGTTGATCTGCAAAAGCTGCATCTTCAATTCTCAATTGAATTAAATATCGACTATATGGTTTCATTGAGGTCTCTTCCAATTGATCGGCATTCATTTCTCCCAAACCTTTGTATCTTTGGGTTTTAATATTTGAGGCATCTACTTTAGCTTTGATTAATTCTTCAATAATTTTATCTTTCTCAGCTTCAGTGTAACAATATTCATGATTTTCATTCTTTAGAACTTCTGATTTTCCTCGTGTTAGATAAACTCTGAATAAAGGTGGTTTGGCAACATAGATCATACCAACTTCAATTAAATCTCTCATGTAACGATAGAAGAAAGTTAAAAGGAGTGTCATAATATGCGCACCATCAACATCTGCATCAGTAAGGATTATGACCTTACCATATCTGCTTTTTTCTAACTCAAAATCATCACCGATACCCGTTCCAATAGCCATTATCATGCTCTGTATCTCTCGATTACTTAGAGCCTTAACTAATCTTGATTTGAAAACGTTCAGAACTTTTCCTCTAAGAAACAATATTGCTTGATTTTGAGTATCTCTTGCCTTGACAGCAGTTCCTCCTGCTGAAAGACCTTCGACTAAGAAAAGTTCTCTTTTCATAGGATCTTTTTCTCTACATTCAACAAGACGACCCGGAAGACCCACTCTCTTATCCTTCATACGAACGAGTTCTCTAGCTTTTCTTGCTGCTACTCTTGCTCTTCTAGCTTCTAGTGCTTTATCTAAGATTTTCTTAGCTGTTTTAGTGTTAATTGTTAGATATTCTTTGAATTTATCTGACATTACTTTTTGAACAATTCCCTCAACTTCACCGTTACCCAATTTTGTCTTGGTTTGTCCCTCGAATTGTGGTTCTGGATGTTTTATACTAATAATCGCAATCAATCCTTCTCGAACATCCTCTCCTCGGAGATTTTCCTCTTTATCTCCAATAATTTTCTTTGCTCTTCCATAATCATTTATTCCACGAGTTAAACCAGCTTTGAAACCTGAAATATGTGTTCCTCCTTCAGAGGTATAAATTCCATTAACAAACCCCATAATGATTTCATTATACCCGTCAGTATAGAGAATACTTAATTCGCAAATAACTCCCTTTTCTGATTTTTCGCTATGAAAAACCTCACCCTCTTCAGCAAAGATACTTTTCTTCCCCTTACTTAGGTCGAGTGCGAATTGCTTAATTCCTCCTTCAAATAGAAACTCTTGTCTCTTTGGAGGATCATATCGATCATCTGTAACAGTAAATCGAAGATTTTTGTTCAGATATGCCATTTCTTTAATTCGTCTTGCAATTGTATCAAAATCAAAACCCAATACAGGAAAAATCTCAGGATCTGGTTCAAAATAAATATAGGTCCCTGTTGTTGGAATACCTTGTTGTTCCTTCTCAATAACTTTTGTTGAAGGCTTCCCCTTACCATATTCCTGAACATACTCTTTACTGTTCAAGAAAACCTTAACAACTAATTTTTCCGAAAGCGCATTTACACATGCAAGACCTACCCCGTGCAATCCTCCGGATACCTTGTAAGCTGTTTTATCGAATTTTCCTCCTGAGTGAAGTTTGGTGAATATTACTTCGAGTGTATTTTGATTGAATCTAGGATGTTTTCCAACAGGAATTCCTCTACCATCATCAAGCATAGAAATGCCCCCCTCTCGATGCAGTACAATTTGTATGTTTTTGCAATATCCTGCCATATATTCGTCAACTGAGTTGTCTACAACTTCCCAAACAAGATGGTGTAAGCCGTCTTCACCTGTTGTACCTATATACATAGCTGGTCTTTTTCTTATCCCTTCAGTTCCTTCTAGAACTTTAATTGTATCTACATCGTAGGCAACTTCTTTACCTACTTTTATGTTTGTTTCTTCTTCCATAGTTATCACTAATTGGTGATGTTATTTATACCCCAAAATGGGAACCAGATTTTAGCCATTTCGCGTTTATTGTCGGGATATTATTCGGAAATAATATACTATAAAAAAATAGAGTTTACCCTTTAAAAACACATTGGTTCAACCTACCAGAGTAAAGAATAACGGAGAAATGACCTTTTTTCTGACTTTTGTTTAAACAACCATTTTTTTGTTCAAAAATCCATACCTAAAATTATGGATTAATTACAGTGTCTGATTCTCCTTTATTTGCTCTTAAAGAGTGTTCTGGATTTGTTATTATTGCCTTTCCTTGAGTTTCCTCAACAAAATTGATACTAACTTCTAATTTTGGACCCATACTACCTTCAATGAAATGTCCTTCACTTGCATATTGTATTGCTAAAGCAAGAGTTGTTTCTCCAAAAATTTCTTGATTTTTCTTATTTATTCAGCAATCTGCGGACTGATTCGTTCTACGTCACCTTTGAGGGAACTTCTTGAACTACTAATTATATTGACGCTAACTTTCTCACCTAGATTACCTCGCAATAAGATAATGGGTCTATAATAATTATTTCGAGCGAATTTATTTCCTTTGTGAGTATCTTTCAGAATGATTGCATCACCCTTCCATCCAATCCATTCTCGATTTCTAGCAAGCTGAATTGCATGTACTTTTTCAGTGATATGTTTACTTCTCTTCTTCTTAATATCTGAAGGAATTTTATTGTTGAAGTTTGAAGATGCTGCAAAAGGCCTGTCCCCATATTTAGAAATATTTACAATATCGAATTGATTCTTTTCCATACATTTTACTGTTAAATCAAAATCAAAGTTTGTTTCACCAGGAAATCCAACAATAACATCTGTTGATAAAGTCAACAGAGGGAATCTGGTTCTTATCTTTTTAATTAAATTATTGAATGCTTCAGCGTCGTAATTTCTTTTCATCAATTCCAATATCCTGTCTGAACCACTTTGTACAGGAATATGTAAGAATTTATAGATTCTTTCATCGTTTTCCATTAGGTCAAGTAAATCATCCATAATGTCAATTGCATGATTGGGACTCATCATACCAATTCTGATTCTGAAGTCTCCTTCGTTCTCAAGTATTTTCTTAATGAGATCCACTAAAGTGACGCCATTATCTTTTCCATAAGTGGCGGTATCTTGAGCAGTAACATAAAGTTCCTTAGCTCCTATTTTGATGGCTTTTTTTGAGTATTCAAAAACATCTTCTAGTGAGTAGCTTTGTAGCCATCCCCTTGCGTACTTTACAGCACAGTAAGTGCAGCTACCTAAACAGCCTTGGGCTATAGGTACAATAACAGATAGGGGTTGTTCATTATAGAAAACAGGCTTTTCAGGTAACCTAGCCATTTGATATGTTTCCCCATTTGTAAGCTGTAGAGGAACATACTTCAGAATAGATTTACCTATGTTGGGTGGTGTTAATATCGCATCAGGACATGCTTTTTTGATTCTGTCAGGATTGATTTTTGGAAGACAACCAGTTACGATAATATCTGCATCTGTCATACTGCAGTCATAAATATACTGAATAAGTTTGTCTTCAGTGGGAGTCTTGACAGCACAAGAATTGATAATAATGACATCAGCTGAATAAATATCCTTTACTTCCTTACCTCTAGATGAAAGAAGAATCTGACGAATATTTTCCCCCTCTCCCAAATTCTGTGTGCACCCGAAGCTCTTTAAAAAGAACCTGAAAGTTAAGTCTTCACCCATTGAAACAAACTTTACAATTCACTTAAAAAGTGCATTGTTTAATGAGAATTTTCCTTCCATTTATCTAGGTGATTTGACAATGC
>JAAFKJ010000136.1 GCA_021399395.1 Candidatus Heimdallarchaeota archaeon | reverse complement strand
TTCTTTACTTTTTTTTTGAACAAAATATATTAATCATAATTTTAGTAGAGAAACTAGTTAATTAATAAGAAAAGAATGAAAAATAAGACAGAAAAAATTTCTGCCTATTCATAAGGTTCAAAATCGGATTTTTCTGCTCCACATTCAGGACAAACCCAGTCGTCAGGAACATTTTCCCATGCTGTACCAGGTTCTATTCCAGCGTCTGGATCGCCAATTTCTGGGTCATACACATATCCACATAGGGTACATATCCATTTGTCACTCATTTTTATCCTCTTTGTTGATTTTAACTAGAGTTTTTTTGATAAGTATATATGTTTTGCTCAAATAACACTTTTAACAAATAGTAGATTATTATTATTGTTATTATTATAATTATTATTATTCAAAATCAAAATCTTCTAAATCTTCTTCTTTAGGTCTAAATTCTTCTATCTGAGGTTGGAGTGTTTCTTCTTCAATATCTAGTGAAATAGAATTATCTTCCAGAAGTATATCGTTGTCATTGTTTATGATTATTTCATCATCATTTGAATAGCTAACTTCTTCTTCTTTTTCTTCAATTTCTTCTGATTCTTCAGATTCAGCTGATGTATCAGTTTCTGGGTTTGACTCTTCTTCCTCTTCCTCTGTAGTATCTATTTCTTCTTCCTCTTCCTCTATTACTTCTTCAGATTTCTCTAAAATTTCTTCTGCTTTTTCGAGGATGTCTTCAGCTTCATCGTCTATAGCATCATCAGCTTTTTCTAATATTTCTTCAAATTTTTCCTTGATGTCTTCAGCTGTTTCTTCTTCTTCTTCTTCTTGAGATATTTCCTCTTTTTCCTCTTTTGTTTCTTCTTTTGTTTTTTTATCTGGGACAGGAATTGACATTTCTTCAATCTTAGATTCTAGCTCTAATTTCCCTTCCTCAACCAGTTTCTTCTCTTTGATTTGTATCACTACTTCTTCTGAATCTAAGGCAACCTCATCTTCAGAAGTATCGAGTGGTGTTAACTCCTCAGTCATATCTTCTAACTCATGCATGTCCTCTAAATCTTGCTCAATTGATTTTAATTGTCCATCTAGTTCAAGAACATCATCTGGATTTTCTTCTATTGGAACGCTCATGTCAGCTAAATCTTCAACTCTAAGAGGTAATTCATGCTCAAATCCATTCATTTCAACTTCATCACCATGCAATTGTACCTCATCTGCATTAAGGTCAACTGTTTCTGTTTGAGTTAAATCAAAGGTTTCATAGGAGGATTTAGCTATTGGGATACCATATGTTTCAATATATGCCAATAAAGTTGGATCTCTGCTCTTCAACATGGTGTCAATTTTCTTGAGTTCAAGGTCAACTTTTTCGATTATTTGTAGCTCATCTTCAAGCTCTTTCATTTCAAGCATTTCTTCTAATTCTACTTCAACACGCTCTAGCATTTCTCCTAATTCTTTCAAGCTTCTATCTAAGTCAAGTTTTTCGGTCTTAGCTCTCTCTTCTAAAATACCTTCTTGAAGGAAATAAACGTTGGTGACTCTGTCTAATACATCTATATGAGTATCTCTAACACCTAGAGGTTCAATTTTTGGTATAAGTTTACGAAGTGATTCAACATATTTACCAAATTGGTTTTTGAGATTGAAAGTTATTTTTTCAGTAATAGCGATAATAATGTACTCCCCAACCCTATCAATTAGAAGATCTCGTCCATGTTGGCTAACCTCAGTTAGAATCAAATCTTCTTCTAACACACTTTGTGAAAAGATATTGATTGCTGCAACTAGCATTGGTACTAAAGATGCTTCGTCTTTGTATTCGTGCTTAGTTGTAAAACGATACTTCATTACAGCTGTATCCGATTCTACTATCGCCAAACCATATAGTTTTGATGCAACTAGTTTCGGAGCTTTAACAAATTTAAATCCCTGATATTTCTTCACGACCTCAGACATTCTGTCAGTTTGTTGAAATCCTCTTTCCTCAAGTATTTCAGCAAATTTGCCTATTTTTTGATCCTTATTAATTTCTCCAAGTAATGCTTGAGAATCTCTAAGTATTTTGGTGTAATTAAACCGTTTTGCTAAATCGTAAGCTTCTGTAAGAGCTTCAACTGCTTTTTTAGTTTTACCCCCGTGAATAAGTAAAAGTCCTTTGATTAGTTGAATATCACACATCAATTTTGGTATGAATTGTTCTTCAGAAAGGTAAGTGAGATTATTTAGATAACTCAAGACAGCTGAATAATCACTCAATTCATTGTTGTCATTGAATCTATCAAGATGCAGACTTGCAAGCTCAAATTGAGCTTTAATCAGAAATTCTACATTGTTCATATCAGAAGCAGCTTTATTTGCAATTTGTAAAGCTTCAATTGCTTCATCAAGTTTTCCTTGCTTCTTAAATAGCATACCTTCATAGTAGTAAATATTTGGTTTTACTCTTAACTCGCCAACTTCGTCTAATCTTTGTTTACAGATGAGAATAGATGATTCAGCTAACTCGAAATTTCCTCTCTCTATTGCTATCCATGCGGATAACAGATAAGGTTGTATCAAGTTTAGATCGTGTTCAGCTTCTAATTGTAAAGCAATATCAAGCATTTCTTTAGCTTCTTCATAATTTTCTAGTAAAAGACTGAGTTCAGCTATGTTTGTTGCACTAACTGCTTTAGCTCTAGGATTCTTTGAGACTAACTGATGAATCTGTCTCAATAATCGGATAGATCTTTCATAATCCCCTCTTGCTATTTCAAGTTTTGCAGAATTGTTTAACAAACTCGCTCGATCAGCTGAAAGGCCAGTTTCTTCAGTAGGTACTATTGCTGCATTAAGCATTTTTTGTGCTTTCTTGAATTCACCTTGGTTGATAAAGACATTGGTGATAAGATTCAAGGCCACAGATTGAAAATAAGGATCATTTTGTTTCACAGCACTTTGAAGAACGGTCCTTGCTAGTTCTTCGACCTTGCCAAAATCATTGACCAATAGAAATGCCTGTGCTGCAAGAGTATAAATTAGGAATGTATAGAGTTCTCCTTCGAATAGATCTAGATGCAGACTTGTGTGGCTTTCTAATTCTTCAACAGTAGTCAACGCCATGGAATAATTCTGTTCGTAATAGAGAAGTAAGAATTCCAATCCACCTGTGATAAACATATGCAAGGGACCGCCTAGAGAATCACCATATTTCTGTTGGAACTGCAGTTTTAAACTGATTATTTTGTTAGTTTGATTTATTCTAGAAAATGCATAAGCCCTATAGAGGAAAAATTCAGGTTTATTAAGATTGGTTGTTAAATCTAGAACAGATTTAAAATCTCGAGTACATATTGCAATATCAACTGCTAAATCCCTTATTTCAGTGGATACTTCATTATTAGTGGTAAAATTGATACACTTCTTAGCAAAATTATCTAAAGCTTTCTTATCAGTTTCTGAAATAGAATCTACAATAGTCTTTATGGGTTCTTCTTCGAATGCATTAGGGTGACGTATACTGAAGGGCCTAAACATCTATTTTCCTCTTATAAT
>JAAFKJ010000021.1 GCA_021399395.1 Candidatus Heimdallarchaeota archaeon | reverse complement strand
GCTTAACTACAAAGTGCATCAAATTCTTCACCAGTTGTTAATCTAAACTTTTTCATGATATTTACTGTTAGACATGAATGAACTGGTATAATTAATATAACATCTCCTACGTTAATTTTCTCAAAATGTTCACCGTCAGTTTTTACAATACCATGTTCTTGGCTTAATGATGAAACATAAGATTCCTTAACTATAGATCCCCATTTACCATCTTTTTCTTCTATGAGATATCCAAAAATATACCTTCCTTTTTCATCTAAAGTGATATCTTTTGAGAAATGAATTGCTCCACCATAAATTATCAATTCTAAATTCTCTTCATTTTTTGACACAACTGGACAAGCAACTCTTATCGCTATATCTTCCTCAGTACATGAACCAATTTGCAACTGCTTTAGGTCATAGAAAACAAAATTACCCGGTCGTAATTCATCTGCTCCTTCAAAATCATCTGCAATACTTGCAGTGGGTGTATCCCCTATGGAGACTTTGACTAGGTCAAACCCTTCTTGGATCAATTGTTCTTTAAGAGTAGCAATTCTTTCAGATGCTTCCTTATGAACTTCTAATATTTCAGAGTTGTTTTTAGATTTATACGAGTTTCCTGAATGTACTAAGATACCTGCGAACTTCAATTTCTTTGAAGACTCAATCTCCTTAGCTATTTTTATTATCTCATCGGACCTATCCCATGGGAGACCTGCTCTATGGTAACCAACATCCACTTTGATCCAGACTTCTGTATGCGTTTCAATATGCTTCTGTAGAAACTTAATAGAATCTCTATTATTTACAAGAAGATTCAACTTCACTCTTTTGGCAAGGGTATTGATCTCATCTATTTCCAAAACATTAACAGGAAAAGATATTGTGATGTCTTTCCATCCTGCATCTGCAAAGCATTTTGCCATGTTTACTGACGAAACTGTTATACATTCAACTCCAAAATCCCTAAACCATTCCCCCACTTCAACTGATTGATGTGTCTTGAAGTGTGGTCTGAAAACAATATTATGTCTTCTTGCTTTTTCAGCCATGTTTTTTATGTTCTTCAGTACTATGTCCTTATCAATTAGTATTGTTGGAACTGAAATTTCCACGATTATCACCAATCTTAATCAAGTAATTCCTTTACTCTAGTATAAACCTGAGCACCGATTTTAGCTCTACCCAGAAGATAGCCTATTTCTGGAATTAATCCCTCTGCTCTAGTTCCTCTTTTGCAAACCAATCGATATTCCAAAATCCCAATTCTTTCTACTTCTTCTATATCTTCAGCATGGTTGGAGGTGATAAGTGCATTTTTTATCGCTCTTCTTGTTACTCCACAGACGATCAAAGCATCCTTCCTTTCGTCTGATGGCTTTTTCAGCCAACTTAATGATTTTTCTGTAAGTTTCACCCAAACCTTTGAACCTATTATTTGCCTTTTTGTAATCTCAAAGAATAGAGGTAAATTTTCTGTGAACCCATAGGCTCTCATAATAGTAAGTAGAGGAATCTTTTTTCCACCAGCTAGTTGTTCTCTTAGTTCAAAAAGTGGATAGAGGACATCGATTTTTTTTGTTGTGCTCAGAATCCCTGCATCAGCGAAGAAACCAAACTTCACACCACCTACATCTTTGCATCTTCCGTAGATTTCATCACCTAGTTTAACCTCTGCTATACTTCTATTAGTACCATAGTTTTTGATTATAAGATTCTTAGCAACTTCTTCATCCTCTCCTTCTAGAGTTATTTCCGCATATTTTTCTCTATTGAAGGTGATTTCTTTGACTTCCACATCCAAACCTTTCAATTCTTCATCAAGTATAAAGGTAAAAGCTTTGATTGAACTATGCCTAGCTACATTGTAGGTTTTCTCTAAAACAGCAACTGTCAACATTTTTATCACTCTATTTTTTCCATTTTCTTACCGTCTTCAGAAGGAGTTATAACATTCTTAGCATTTTCAAATCTTTTTTTTCTAGCTTTGCTATCAGAGATTTGATCCAAAAAAATACCAAGTGCTGCTACTTCACTGTGTGGTTGATTACCTATTGCTATATTATAATCTGTTAGTTCATAGATTGCACCAGGAACCTTGACTCCCCCAACTACGATTAACAACTTTTCTTTTTGTTTTAATTCAAATAACTTGTCTGTTAAATCGATGCCATACATAGTAAGATGAACTATGGTTCCACCTGAATTCTTCCACTGCTCAATGAAGCCCCAAGGACTTTCTATGTGCTCTACTTTAGTGTTTCCTCCCCATTCATTGCACATTCTTTCAACACTTTCTTCCAAATGTGAATCATGTTCTCCAGTGTAATAGAATTCGTCCGCTCCAAAAGCTCTAGCTGTAAGTGCTAAGTGTGTTGAGATTCTCTTATCTCTAAAAACCCTATGTGATAATCTTAATACAGCTAGCATTAAGAATGATGATTAAAATATACACTTAAAGTTGCTGTTTTTGATGTTCTTTTATATTTTTAATGCAATTACTACCATTGATAGGTTTCTTCATTATTATAATATGTAAGGCAGAGGTATGACCAGAAAACAAAAGTTATTATATATTTCTGCTTTAGAAAATACTGAGAAACTACGAGGGTGTTAAAACTGTCAAAAGAGAGATCTGAACCTGATCAAAACGACCCAGCATATCTAATCTCTTATGCACACCATCTTGAGAGACAAGCTAGACAATTAGAAACAGAAAAACAAATGGTAGAAAGTGAGAGATTAAGGCTTCAAAGAGAAGTAAATAATCTCAAAGTTGAACTAGAAAGGTTACGGTCTCCTCCCTTGTTTATGGGGACGATTGTCGAAATCCTCGATAATAAGACTGCTGTAGTACGAAGTACAACTGGCCCAAATCTCGTTGTATCTATTTCTCGTCAAGTTGATGTTAACAATCTTAAACCTGATACACGTGTAGCACTCAATCAGAGAACTTTTGCTATCGTTAATATTCTACCAACTCTACAAGATCCAATGGTTCAAAAAATGGAATTGATCGAAAAACCTCCTGAAAAATATGCGAGTATTGGTGGTCTTGATGATCAGATTTTGGAGATTAAAGAAACAGTGGAATTACCCTTACTTAAACCAGAATTATTTGAAAAAATAGGAATTGATCCCCCTAAGGGGATACTCCTCCATGGCCCTCCTGGAACTGGGAAAACCTTGCTAGCAAAAGCAGTTGCTCATGAAACTGAAGCTGTTTTCATTCGTTTGATAGGTAGCGAGTTAGTACAGAAGTTCATAGGTGATGGTGCTCGATTAGTAAGAGAGTTATTTGAGTTTGCTAGAGAAAATGCACCAAGTATACTGTTCATAGATGAATTGGATGCTATTGGAAGCCGAAGGATAGATCTAGCAACAAGTGGAGATAGAGAAGTACAAAGAACTTTGATGCAACTTCTGTCAGAATTGGATGGTTTCGATACTAGAGGTGACGTAAAAGTTATTGCTGCTACAAATAGGATAGATATCCTTGACCAAGCATTATTACGACCTGGAAGATTTGACAGAATGATTGAAATTCCAATTCCAAATTCAGAAAGCAGGATGAAAATTTTCAAGATTCACACTTCAGGAATGAACCTCAAAGGTGACGTTGATTTAGATTATCTGGTTCACATGACTGAAGGTACTAGTGGCGCAGACGTCAAGAATATTTGTACAGAAGCTGGTATGTTTGCAATTCGAGCAGAAAGAGATCACGTGGTTAATGGTGATTTCGTCGATTCAATAAAGAAACTCGTAGGCGATAAAGAAACTACAGCTAGAACAACTACTGGTTTCATCTAATTAGGTTAAAACTCTTACCTAATTAGAACTTAACATTTTTTCAATAATTTCTTTTTGTTTATGGAACTCTTTTACAACATGAGAATCATTACCGAATTTTCTTATGAACAGTTCAAGAATTTCCTCAAATGAGCATCTTTTGTCTCCGCAAGCGAGATTATCGGAATAAGAAACCAGTAATTCTTCTTTTGTAGAGGGGATGTAATTTTCTACAGGAAGCCCTAATTTGGCTGCTTCATTCTTAGTTATTCCTGTTCCTATATGTCGCTTCACTATGGAGATAACTCTTGGGTCTAGATTCTCTCTTTCTAAAATTCTAACTCCTTCAATGGCGTGTTTTATAGAATGGTCTATTGATCGACCAATGTCATGTAACATAGCTCCAGCAATTACAAGATCCTTATCGATTTGGTCAATTTTATTGCAAAACTCCTCAGATATCTCTGTTACTAGCAAACAATGCTTGATAACATTGGCTGGAGTATTGTATTTCTGTAGAATCTTTTTACATTTTTCTTTCGAAGGTATCCCTAGATTTGACATGTTTCTATCACTTAATCCCTGTTTTGTTTTTTATATTTTGTTGAAGATTCTAAAAAACCTCTAAATCAAAACTTTTTTAAAAAATTTCAATTGTTGCATCTCGAAGCAAAATGCCCAAAGAAATATCTAAAGAGGAATTGGAAAAGATTATCCAACTTACCATTGATCAAAGTGGAGAAGTAAGAACAAAACGTCATAAGGATGATATCAAAATAAAATTCAGAACAAAGAAGAGATTATATACTATCAAACTTCCCATGAAAGAAGCTGAATCGATTATTAATGACCTCTCTTCTAAACTAGATGTTGTAACTCTTTAAAGAATAGAGAAGTAAAATTAGTTCACTCTTCATCTTCATTATTCTTTTTGATTACAACTATATCTCCGAGTGTTTGAAAAGCAGGACCTTTTTGCTGGTCTTTCTTTCCAACTGCTACAACTTCTTCAGTAATTTTAATTTCAAAGAATTTTTCAAGTCTCTCTATTAGATTATCAGAAGGGCGCATTTTCCCCGTTTCTATACTTTGAAGTTCAGAAATTGATATTTTTGTTTGAAACGATACATCCTTTTGACTTAATTTCATCTTTTGTCTCTGAAGTCTAATACGTTCATTGAAATCTGAAACCAATTGTTTATCCGCTCTTGTTACCCTTGGTCTTCGGGATGAAAATGTCCTAGAGGGTGTAGAAGAACCTTGTGTAGGAGTTCGCATTCTAGAAGCAGCGGGTTTAGGTTTAGGTTTGACTACTTTCTTACCGTGTTTAGCGCATCCAGGGCATACCGATAACTCTGCGCCTTCAATTTTTATGGAAATCGGCCTTCCAAATATTTCACGACCACACATTTCACATGTTGCCAGTTTGATCACCTATTGGTGTTAATTTTTGTTTGACAAAGAAGGATAAATTCAAAAACATTTTTCTATAAGACTAAAAAGAAGTGATATAAATTAATATATCATACAACAAAGGTGATAATTATGGATTTTTGCCCAGATTGCGGAAAATTACTCCATACAGACAAAGACAATAAAGGTAAAAGTATTCTCATTTGCACAAAATGTGGATATAAAAGAAAACTAGCAAAGGATGAAGATTTTAGTCACACTGAAGAAATTGAACATGATCCAGTAGAGGAAATAATGGAAGTAGTAGAAGTAAGTCAAGCTGATTCAACATTACCTACCAATATTATCTATTGTTCTGAATGTCAAAAAAATCAAAAAGTAAGTTTCTGGATGGTACAGACCAGAAGTGCTGATGAATCACCCACACGTTTCTTCAGATGCACAGAGTGTGGAGAAACATGGAGAGAATACGATTAATTGGTGAGAAATAATGAGCAATTCAATAAATGAAAAAGAGTATAAAATTAAACCTTTTGTTGATTCTAATATCGCAGAAATCAAACAACCAGGTAAATACCGTGTCGTAGGTAAGATTGTGGATGTGACTGAGAACTCCATATTGATAGATGATGGTTTTGGACAATTAACTATAACCATTCCTGAGGAAATCAGTTTGAAACTTGAAGATGGTATTACAATTCGGGCTTTTGGTTATGTAAACATCCAACCAGAAAAACAGATGACAACAACATTCATACAAGATTTCAATGAAATAGACCTTGATTCCTACAGACAACTCAATCAACTCGAACAATCTTTAAGAAAAGCTAATACTTAAGTAGCTTCAATATGCGATTCCCTTATATAGTGAAATAATAAAAAGGAGAATGAGAAACTTCTAGGTAATAAACAAGAAAATCGGGGTATTATGATGAGTTTTGAAATGGTACTAGAGGACGCAAAATTAATGTCCAACATAAGTTCAATAATCAGTTCAATAGTTGCAGAAAGCAGTATAAATGTAGCAGATGATGGTATTAGAATCAAAGCTTTCGATGCTACTCGTATTTCTATGATTGATTTCTTCATGAAAAAAGAAGCATTCCAGAAATATGAAGTAAAAGAAACAACTGTAGTTGGCTTAAGTTTGGAAACACTCAATACAATTCTGAAGACTGCAAAGTCAAACGAAAGTTTGAAAATGACATTGGATGATGCAACAAAACGGTTCGTAGTGGAATTCCAGGGTAAGAACCAACTAAGGAAATTTGCTTTATCTTTGATTGATATTCCAGACGAAGGAAACATCCCAGATTCGATTCATATCGATTTTGACACCAATTTCGAAGTAAAAGCAACATTTATTCAACAAGTATTAAAAGACGCAGAGATGGTAAGCGATTATCTAAAGATAAAGGCTAGAGAAGATGGAATTTTCTTTGGAGCTGAAAGCGATACAAAAGAGATGGACACCTTCATAGAACCAAAAAGTGAAGAAATGGAAACTGCAGCTTTTCAAGTAACTGGTGAATCTGAAGCCATGTATTCATTAGATTTTCTCTCTAACTTTCTTAAAGGTATACGATCTTCAGACTATGTTAAAATTTCATTTAATCAGGAACAACCTATTAGATTAATTTACGAAATTGAGGATAAAGGACATTTGATTTACTTCGTAGCACCAAGAATTGAAGAAAGCGAAGAAATAGATTAGGTAATTTTAAGACTGAATGAGGGAGTAATTTATTTCATTACAATAGAACGAGGTAAGAAATTGTTCGACAGAATTCAGAATAAATGGAAAGAGGAAAGGGAAAAAACACAACTTACTCCAATGAATGAGGCATTTTATGGAGCTATGAGAGATTTTCTGAAAACAAAAACTGTTAGAGCTAAAGAAGAGATTAATCCCATTATAAAGAAAGTTCTTGAAGAGAAATTAGGTAGAATGCGTTATGTGATCGATGATCTTTTGGCGATACGAACAACAAAAATACTTCAAGCTGTTTTGAATAAAGAAGAAATCACTGTCATTTTAGCAAGAGAAGAGAAAAATTTCTATGATCGAATAAAGATATTATATGATGTTTATCGCAAAGATATTTTCTCTCCTAAGGATATAGTATACACAGATATAGACTCAATTGTAGGTAAAGAAAGTGTTGAGGAAGCAGAGGAAGCAATTGAATTAGTAGCTGTTAGGTTTCTCAAAAGCACTAAAGAGGGATTTCAAGGAATTGACGGTAATCCATATGGACCTTTTAAAGAAGAAGATGTAAGTGTATTGCCTAAAGAAAATGCTAGAGGGCTAGTGAAAAGGGAAATTGCAGAAAATATAGAACTAGTCGATTAAATATAAGACTAAGAAAGAACTTCTAAAATCTCTCCAAGGATTTTAGCCTTTCCTCCACGAGGTTGAGTCAAATCCTCACTACAAACATCACATTTGACTACTATTTTTGCAGAATCAAAAACAATTTGCTCATTATTACAACTAGTACATTTGACTTTCAGAAACTTAGTTGTTGGATATGGTATCTTTGACATGAATGAGTTTTGAGAACTATGCTTTAAAAAAATGTTGTTACAAAACAAATTCGCGTCTTATTCAATAAATTAGTTAGAAATGGTGCGGGGAGGGAGATTCGAACTCCCGTACCACTAAGGAACGGATTTCTCATTGACTCAGATTTTTAATCTTGAGTCCGCCGCCTTTGGCCACTTGGCTATCCCCGCAAAATTAGTTTTTAGTCAAGTGATATTTGAGAAGTCTTTCAATACTTATTTAATCTTTTCTTTTTCTTGCTTTCAAACGTAAAATGACAATTTGAAATACTAAAAATACTAAAATTGAAACTGTAAACTCATAATTGGCAGTGTTGGATTCGCCATTGTAGACCACAAGGGTGAAATTTTCGTTTCTATTAGACCATTCATCTACAGCTGCTAACGAGACATTGTAATTATTATTTGATTGAATTGATAATTCATAGGTGAAATTCCAATATTCCTCTCCTGTTGCAGCATGACTTCCAGTAGCAAATGGATCCAATTGGCCATCCACATAACAATAATAATCAAAAGAAGATTGATCGCTTATCTGAAAGGTTATGTCTATAACATCGTCTTCCTCCGTAAAATAGATTATATTTTGAGAACGTATTTTTGGAGATTCTATATCATCCTCCCAAACATATTGTTCGTTGTTTAATCTGAATTCTGTTGCATTTAGAGTTAACTCATAATGAAGATTATTCATTATTTTGGGATATGGGTAATTTTCTGTATAGCCAGCTATGTTTTCTGCATAATCTGCCATATCGGGATAAAGTTCAAAGGTCTCATTATAACAAGCTCGTATGTTTGGTAAAGAATATGTGTGCATTTCCTCCAAACTCACAACACCATCTAATGATGTGTCTGCTTCAATGTTTGTAAGTGCTTTTGCCCAGAAGTGCGAAGAAATACCTCCTGCGAAAGGTGGCTCACTAAGAATCCATGTACCATTTTCTTCTGGAAAATAACCTATTGCAATTTCATGCTCAGCTACACTCCCCAGTGCAAAACACTGATCATAGAAATTTTTAACGAATTCTCCTGCGTAACAAGAATCCATAAGATATACTTTGTTTTTTGTGTTTATTTGGAAAAACTCGATTTGAAACCAACTATTAAACTCAAGAACATCTCGACAATAGGTGTGTCCATGGGCCATAATATAAATGAAAACCAAATCATTTTCATCGACTACTTGTTCAAGATAGTTCAATTGTTCTAAGAAAATGGTTTTGGTCAAATTCTCTTCACCCAAAAATAAAGAGATATTATCTCCAGACCATCCCAAATTTAGAAGGGCATCTTTAAGCTCTACTGCAGAACACATGGTAGTTCCATTGACGTCATGCGGGAATTGATCAAAAAGAACTGCATAGGTTCTAATAGGATTTTCACTATTCTGAGTTGGAAATGCATCCAAATTTGTAGAGTAAAAAGATAGTGAAATAGTGGATATAAGTATGAAAATAAGTAGTAACGAATTTTTCCTCATTATCTAACACCTCGCTTAGACATTTATATTTTTACTGAACTATAGTTTTAGCAATGGTAGTTCTAATTGTCTTTTTGAAAGAAACTCACAACCATCTTTGGTGACTAAGACATCCTCTTCAATACTACAATAGCCATGATTTTCTACATAAACATGAAGTTCTAAGGTAAAAGCTTGACCTTCTTCAACGGGATAGAATGGAGATTCACCATACTTTTCCCACCTAGGTCCCAAGAGACAACCACCATCGTGAACATTGCGCCCTATTTGATGACCTAGAGCATGCATAAATTCTTTATATCCTGCATCTGTGACAATTTTCCTTGCTACTTGATCAACTTCCCATCCTAGAATTCCAGGTTTTAATACTTCTGCGCTTGCAGTAATTGCATTAACTACTGTTTCAAATGCTCTAATTACTTCTGTTGGAGGTATATCTTCTTCTTCTCCTAAGATATAATTCATTCTTTGAAGATCCGAAGCATATCCTTCATAGAAGACTCCATAGTCTACATTAATGAGATCTCCTTTTTTGATTTTGATGTCTGGGGATGCTTTTCCATGACCTATGGTTGTTGTAGGACCAACATGAATTAAGGGTGGATATGATACTGTAAGTCCTTTGTCTTTAGTAAATTTCAAAAGAACTTCTTCTATATCCTCTTCTGATACTCCTAGTTTAGCTGTTTCAGTTACTTTTCTATGTCCTTCCTCACTGATATCTACTGCTTTTTTTATTCTTTCAATCTCTGCTTCTGTCTTTCTTCCTCTTAATGCTGCCAACAACTTCTCTGAAGATATTAATCTTTCTAGAAAAACAGTACCCTCTAGTATCTTGTTTAATCTTATCCACAATCCATGAGTTAGTCCATCAGCTGCAATATTATCTATTGAATAGTTTATAGCTATGTTCTGAGGATTTAATTCATTTAGAACATTGAGTAAGGGATCTTTTATACTTTCATCATAACTAACAACTCTGTCATAAATTCCAGATTTTTCTAGATTTTGCGCATCATATCTTCCACAGATAGCGATTTTTTGCCCATCTTTACTAATAATCAGAGCAGATTGCCAAGTTAACCAACTATCTTCCAAAAGGAAATATAGTGCGGGGTCATGTATTTCAGATGTCTTCCTAACATAGGTTAACCAAACATCAATATCTAGTTCCTTTAAAATTCCAACTGCTTGGTCAGTTTTCTGCTTAATTATACTCATTTGAGAATGAATCTTTAAGAGCTTTATTTATTTTTTTCCTCGACCCTAACACAAATTTCTTTTGTATTTCATCCATTTTACAGTTTACCCCCATAAGAGAAAATTAAAGAAGGATTAAGTGAATAACATTTTGTTGTTACTATTAAAATTCTTCAAGTGTGAGTTTGACTATGTCTAGGGAAGCAGTAAGTGATTTTGACGAGGAAAGTGATGTTGGTGCCACCAAAATGGCATCAAAAATAAACATCTCTGAAAGACAAAGACAAACTCTTATTGAGGTTGTTGATGACATAGCGGGAGAGGAAGTAAAACAAGTAACATTAGTTTTACTAAATGCCGATAAAGAGACTACAGATGAAGAAATTTCAGAAAAACTTGATATGAGGCTAAACCAAGTTAGAAAATCTCTGTACAAACTATATGATTTACAGTTGGCGACTTTTAGAAGAATTAGAGATAAATCAACTGGCTGGTTTGTTTATTTCTGGACATTACATCCAGAACGAATCGATATTTTTGTAGAGAAAAAGCAACAAGAAGTAATGTCAAAATTAAAAGAGAGACTAAATTACGAAGAATCCAATATGTTCTTTACTTGCAATAATCCTGAATGTCCCCGTGTTACTTTTCAAGAGGCAATGGATAATAATTTCGAGTGCGAACATTGTAATGGAAGACTAGAAGCATTTGATAATGAACAGTTGAAACAGGTTTTAACAGACAAAATAAGTGAAATGGAAGAAATTACAGAAAAGACAAAGAAAATAATGAAGGGTGAAAGGTAGTCCTTTTAATGTCTTTATTTCGAGTTTTTACTTAATCGTTTTTGTACAGGATCACTTAATAATTCTCTAAGAGCATCATTTGCAATCCATTTAGCAGATTTTGAATCAATCGATTGAATTTCTTTTGACAGTTGAATAGTATGTTTGTTTAGACTTAAATTACGTTTTCCTATTTGTCTTATAGCCCAATTAACAGCTTTCTTTACAAAATTTCTGTCATCTTTAGCTCCTCTTAAGATATGAGGGAAAAATTCTTGAAATTGTTCATCTTGAGCTTTTTTATCACTCACAGCTAATCGTGCCATCATAACAAAACCTGCTCTTTTAACAAATTCTTCTTCTCTTAAACTCCATTCAACAGCCTTATCATATGCTTGCTCTTTCTTTTCAAAGAGATTCATTATAGCTTGATCACATATTTCCCAATAACTGAAATCGTTAACCCATGATTCCATTTGTTGTTCCGTAACTTGAGTTAAGTCATCAATCATTGAAGCAAGTATCATTGTTTCTCTATATCCAAGCCCCCATAATTCTAAAGCTAAATTGTGGTCAACACCTATTTCCTTTGCCATTTTACGTAAAACAGGAATTTTTATGCCAAAAGTTTTGTCAGGAGTAATGCCAAATTTTGCCATCCCTTCAATACTATTAGGGTTCTGAGCTAATTTGAGTTTCAATAGAACTTCTTTGGAATCCATGTAATCTACATTGAATAGTGACAAGCTAGATAAAATATTTTTCTCACCGATTTAATTTTGAAATTAATAAACTTTCAAATATCACTTCAAATTATAAACTATTAAAGGTGGAAAAATCATGTTAAAAAACGTATCAGAGCTTTATGGTGAAATTGAAGACGCCGGTTTAAAAGATTTAATTGTCAAATTAGATCACATAGCATACAGAGTTAAGAAAGGAGAAAGAGAAAAAGCAATGGCAGAGCTTGCCAACTTGGTACCTTATAAGGACTATAAAACTTTCAAAGTCATATCTATGAATGCAATTACAAGTACACTGAAACTTCACGAAACACTACCTGTTATCGTTGTTAGCGAAGGGCTAACAGAAGATTCTATTGTTGAAAAGTATGTTGAGAAATATGGTGGTCGAATTCATCATTTTGCTTACTTAGTTAAAGATATAGAGAAAGTTGTGGAAATCCAGAAAGAAAGGGGAGTTAAGTTCACAACTGATTATATAATTGGAAGTGAAGAGGATGGAATTAAACAAATTTTCACTTTACCTACAACAACTGCTAACCATATAATCGAATATGTACAACGTTTCGGAGATTTTGATGGCTTCTTTACACCTTCAAATGTAGGAGCCTTAATGAAATCAACTGAAAAACTAGGCGAAGCATGATACGGGAAAAACTTATCTTCTGAACTGTGTCCACGAATACGATGAATATGAAGACTCTACAAGAAAGACCCGCATCAGCGCTGTATCCAAATCCAGTAATGCTTGTTTCAGCATCTTATGAAGATAAAGAATCCATTATAACCCTTGCTTGGGGAGGAACTTGCAGCTCAAATCCACCTTATGTTGCAGTAGCTATAAGAAAGGAAAGGTTCTCCTATGATTTAATTTGCCAATCCAAGGAGTTTGTTGTCAACATTCCTACAGAAAATTTGAAAGATTCTGTTGAGTTTTGCGGAACAAAGTCTGGAAAAGATTTTGATAAATGGAAAGAATGCAATTTCACAAAGGGACAAAGTGTAAAAATAACTACACCATTTATCTCGGAATGTCCAGTGAGTATGGAATGCAAACTGCATCAAATTGTCGAATTAGGTTCTCATGATTTGTTTATTGGGGAAGTAGTTGCTTTACATTTAGATGAGAAATGGAGAGATAATGAGTATCCTAATCTACTTACATATGTAAGAGGAAAATACAAGAAAAGCGAATGATTTGATTCAGAAATTGGTTATGAGTAGGATGTTGAATTTTCTATTGGTATGGATGAGATTAATAATTTTTTGAAAGTGAAGAAATGGTTGAATTTCAATGATTTAGACTGTGTAGAACTGGAATAAAAAACACACTTACTATTGATTATCCTTTAATAAAATGAAAAAATGAGAACGATTGTAAAATCAGGTATCAACTGAATTGTAATCTGTTTTATCGTCTCTTTTGTCTATATGGAACTTATCAATTACTTCTGAAGGAATACGCTTGAGAACTCTGTAAGGATCATCGAAAATAGATAACATCTCCCAACCAATATCTAATGATTCGAATATGGATCTGTCTTCATGATAATCTTGGTTGATAAACTTCTGTTCAAATAAATCAGCGAATTCTAGAACTTTCTTATCAGTATCTGAAAGTGATTCATCTCCCACAACTGCAACTAAATCTCTTAAATCTCTTCCAGTTGCATAAAGAGCATAAAGTTGATCAGCAACATATTTGTGGTCGCTTCTAGTTGACCCTTGTCCTATTGTATCTTTCATAAGTCTTGAAAGTGAAGGTAATGGATTTATTGGTGGGTAAAGACCCTTACGATTTAAAGCCACATCTACGTATACTTGGCCTTCAGTAATATAGCCTGTAAGATCAGGTACAGGATGAGTAATATCGTAATTTGGTAGAGTTAGGATTGGTATTTGTGTAATTGTTCCTTTCTTATTCTGTATTCTTCCGGCTCTTTCATATATTGTTGAAAAATCAGAATACATGTATCCAGGGTAACCTCTTCTACTTGGTACTTCACTTCTAGCCGCTGCAACTTCACGTAATGATTCTGCATATGATGTAATGTCTGTTAAAATTACTAAAACATGATAATCGAGCTCATAAGCAAGATGTTCTGCAGCTGTCAAAGCTAACCGGGGGGTTAATAGGCGTTCAATAGCAGGATCATCAGCTAGATTCAAGAATAAAACAACTTTATCTAAGGCACCAGTTGCTTCAAAGTCATCACGGAAGAACCTAGCTTCATCAGCTGTGATTCCCATAGCTGAAAAGATAACTGCAAATTCTTCTTCTGCTCCAAGTACTTTAGCTTGACGTGCAATTTGAGCTGCGAGCATATTATGAGGTAACCCACTTCCACTAAAGAGAGGTAACTTTTGCCCTCTAACCAGAGTAAGTAGAGTATCAATTGTACTAACTCCAGTCTCGATGAATTCTTTTGGATATTGACGAGCAGATGGATTGATTGGTGTTCCAGCTACATCCAATATTTTATCTGGAACTATATCTCCTCCACCATCTATGGGGTCACCTCTTCCATTGAAAACACGACCAAGCATGTCTTTGCTGACACCTATTTTCATTGTTTCTCCAAGAAACCTACAAGTAGTATCTTTTGTTTCGAGACCAGAAGTACCTTCAAAACACTGAATGACTGCTAGACTTTTGGACACATCTAAGACTTGCCCTCTTCTTTTTTCTCCTGTAGTGGTGGTGATTTCAACCATTTCTCCGTAAGATACTCCTCCCATTTCTTTTAAATCTACAAACATCAAAGGTCCAGAAACTTCTGATACAGTTTGAAATTCTCTTGCTTCATATTTTTCTTGTATTGTCATTTTTATCCCTCTATTAAATGTCCTCCACCCCGAAGTTCTGAGGTGTTAATCCATCAATTTCTTTCATTAGCTCATTTAAACTAGTTTCAACATCGCTTCTTTCGATATATTTCATTCGTGCAATTCTTACAACCAAATCACTCTCAAATATTTCTGCGACATTTGTTCCTCTTCTGTAAAGATCCTCAGCTTTTTCATGGAAACGAAGAATTGTTTTGAGCATCAAATATTGTTTTTCTAGACTGCAAAAACTATCAGATTCATGGAAAGCATTTTGTTGTAAGAAATCTTCTTTGAGCATTCTTGCTGTTTCAAGGATTATTTTTTCACTTGGAGGTAAAGCATCAGGCCCAACAAGAGCTACAATATCTTGAAGTTCTTTGTCTTTTTGTAGTAGTGCTAGAGCATCTGATCTTAATTCGGGAAATTCAGTATGCACATTTTGTGCGTAGTAATCTTCAAGTGCTGACCAATAAAGAGTATAACTTAAAAGATAATCAATTGCTGGAAAATGCCTACGACTTGCTAGTTCTTTAGAAAGCGCCCAAAATACTTTGACAATTCTCAATGTATTTTGTGTAACTGGTTCGCTAAAGTCTCCACCTGGAGGACTAACTGCTCCTACTACAGTAATACTGGCCTCTCTTTGTTTTGAACCAATTGTTAAAACACGACCTGCTCTTTCATAGTATTGAGCAATTCTTGATGAGAGATAAGCTGGAAAAGATTCTTCGCCAGGCATTTCTTCTAAACGTCCTGATATCTCTCTCATAGCTTCTGCCCAACGAGATGTACTATCGGCCATCATCGCAACATCATATCCCATATCTCTGAAAAATTCTGCAAGAGTAATACCAGTATATACACTTGCTTCACGGGCAGCGACGGGCATGTTTGATGTATTTGCAATTAAAACAGTACGATCCATAAGTGGTCCTCCTGTGTAAGGATCTACGAGTCTTGGAAATTCACGAAGAACGTCTGTCATTTCATTTCCTCGTTCACCACACCCTACATAGACAACTATCTTGGCATCTGACCATTTAGCAAGCTGATGTTGACTTACAGTTTTTCCTGTTCCAAAACCTCCTGGAATAGCTCCAGTTCCTCCTTTAGCAATTGGAGCGAAAGTATCAAAGATTCTCTGACCTGTTATTAGAGGAACATTAGAAGGTAATCGACTGTGATATGGTCTTGGTTTTCTAACTGGCCAGTTGTGATAGAATTTTAGATCAATTTTATCTCCATCAGCTGTTAACAAGGTTGCAGCAGTGTCATCAATATTATAATCGCCTCTTTGTGCAATAAAATCGATTTTTCCATTTAGGTTTGGAGGAACCATAAGTTTGAAATCTACTGTAGGTGTTTCTGGAATCTCTCCTAGAATGTCTCCTCCAATTACTTTGTCACCAACTTTTACACTGGGAGCAAAATCCCACAATTTCTTGTGATCTAATCCTGGAATTTCAATTCCTCTTTCTATGAAATCGCCAGACATCTCACGAATAACTGGTAATGGTCTTTGAATTCCATCAAAAATTTGCCTTATTAATCCTGGTCCTAGTTCTACTGAAAGAGGAGCATTGGTTCGATATACAGGTTCTCCTGGAGTTAACCCATCTGTACTTTCATACACTTGGATTGTAGCTAAATCTCCAGTAAGTCTGATAATCTCTCCAACTAATTTCTCCTCACCAATTCTCGCTACATCATATAATTTGGCTCCTAACATTTTTGAAGCTTGAACTACAGGTCCAGAAATTCTCTCAATGTAACCAGTCTGTTCTGAATTAGCAATGGTCATTTTAATTACACTCTATATACTACGCAACTTATTGATTTCTTTTTTTAAGTTTTGTTAAATACATCTAAATTTAATAAAAAGCAACAAATTTGAGAAAAGTGTTAATCAGTTGTTATGTTGGTTTTTGGAGTTTACCTATGGATTTCTCGATTGCATTTCTAACAAGTTCTAAACCGTTTTTCATAAACACATCTGCTTTTTCAGCAGTTTTTGCTTCAACAAAAATTCTGAATATAGGTTCAGTACCAGATGGTCTAATAAGAGTCCAGCCATCAGAGAAGAGTAATTTGACACCATCAATGGTAATGATTTCCTCAGCTTCTTCAGCATTTAAAATAATATATTGCATAACATCTTCCTTAATATTTTCAGGGCATTGTAACTTATTCTTTCTTTGGTAGTAATGGGGAAAATCACTTAATAATTCATTTAAACTCTTCTCGGAATTTGCAAGAATTTCAGCCATTAAAGCTGCTGCCATCATACCATCTCTAACACTTTGGTGTGGACCATAAAATAAACCGCCATTTTCTTCACCACCAAGGATGCAATTTTTCTCAATCATTTTACGACTGACATAAATACATCCAACGGGTGTCCAGAATATTTCGCCACCTTCTTCGTTTATTATATCGACCATAATAGAGGAAGAACTGATAGGTGTAACGAATTTTTTATTGTCACTTTGACCTAAAACCCATTTTTCAAAAAGTGCAATTGACTTGTCTCCAAAGTGAATATGACCTTTATTATCTCCGAAAATTGCTCTATCAGCATCTCCATCATGTGCAACTGAGAAGTCAGCACCAATTTCTGTTGTTATACTATTCATTAAGCTAAGTTTATCGGGTACAGGTTCTACACCTCTTCCTGGGAAATTTCCATCCAATTGACAATTTAAACTAACAACCTTCACACCTAGTTTTCGTAGAAGAAGTGGGGTAATTAAGCTCCCTACACCATTTCCACCATCTACAACAGCTGTAAGATTCTTTTTTCTGATTTTTTCGAAATCTACAAGATTAATTATTTGTTCAATATATTCTGTTGAAACATCCATTTTTGCTGTCTTTTTGTTTTCATTCCAACTAACATATTGATATTCTTCCTTTTCATATTGCTGTTCGATTTGTATTTGTTTATGAATGTCTATTTCAATACCATCAGAATCAATTATTTTCATTCCATTGAATTCAGGAGGGTTGTGACTTGCAGTTACCATTATCCCCATATCTGCTTTCAGAAATGGAACGGCGAACTGAAGAAGGGGGGTTGGTACCATTCCAACATCTATTACTTCTATGCCATTCGCTAAGAAACTTGCAATAATGGAGTTTTTTAGTGTAGGACTACTAATTCTTGAGTCAACCCCTATTGCCATCGTCCCCTTATCTAACATATAGGAAGCAATAGCTGAACTCATTCTAGATACAAATTTAGGATTAATCCGCTCTCCAACAACTCCTCTAATCCCGTTGGTGCCAAAATACTTCCTTTTCATTACTCACTTAAAATCTTGAACGGTTAAATCTCTTTCGACAACGCAAGTAGAACTTAACCTGTGTTTTGGATTCGTTTTAGAGGCGAAACAGAATCTTTTAAAAACGTCATCATTGCATATCATTTAACCAAAGGAAATACTGTGGTCAAAAATGAGTGTTGAATTTCTAAAAACTATTAGAAAAGTCGAGAGAGACTGTGAAGAGAAAATCAAAAAGGCTGAATCCGCAAAAGATAGTGCGATAATGGATGCAGAAAGAGATAGTGTTTTGAAGATACGAGATGCGGAAATTCAAGCAAAGGAAGAAGCTAATAAACTCCTTTCAGGAGTACAAGGGAGAGTTGAAAAGGAATTTGCTTCGATGGATAAAGAGTTTGAAGCAGATAAAATTAAACTCGATGAGAAAGCAAAGAAACAAGAAAAGAAAGCTATCGAATTCATTCTCTCTGAAATACTCTAGTAGTGATTAAAATGAGCACCCCCCAAAGAACTAAAATTGTTAGTATTGGTGATGAAGAGACTTCTTTGGGTTTTAAATTAGCAGGTATTTCTGAAGTATATACAGAAGAACCTGAAAAGGCATCCTCCTTACTCCGTTCAAAAGCAGATGATCCAGAATTAGCTATTTTGATAATAACAGAGGAAGTTGCTAAAGCAAACCAAGATTTAATCCGAAGAATAAAACTCAATCCATATCCTGTCATTGTTGAAGTACCAGGGAAAAAAGCACAGTATGAAAGTGCAGAAGATAAGGTTCGTGCATTGATTAAAATGGCTCTGGGCATTGACATAGAAATGTGATGGAAGAAAAGTCTTTATAGACTTCCCTTATTATTTTTTGATGGAGACCAAGTAGATGAATGACAAAATAATTGGTTTAGTAATGATTGTTGGATCACTATCAATTCTTGGTTTTCTATTCTATTGGACTATTTTGATGCCAATTCTATGGCCAGAACGTATATTTGATGCGTATCTTGGTTTAGCAATAGTGTTTTTTGTTATTGCTTTTATTGTGTTGATTTTTCTGACATGGATTGGGTGGATTTTCCTAAAAACCAGAGCACCAAAAGAAGGGATGCTTGAAGCAAAAATAGACCAAAACAAAAATTCTGAAATAAAAGAATGAGAATGTGATAATATTATGAGCAGTAGACGGCCTATATCTCCTCGTGAAGCAAAAAGAATGCAAGCGAGAATGAAACAAATTGAATTGGATGGAGTTGAAGAGGTTATAATACGTTTCGCAGATAAAGAAACTGTTGTCTATAACCCCACTGTTGTTAAAACATTTGTCCCTGGTATGATGGAATCTGATACTTTCCAAATTGTTGGAGCAGGAACAGATCGTCCCCGCGGAAGTGAAGATGGTGCAGCTCCAGGTGTTACAGTAACAGACTCTGACGTGGAGCTTGTTATGGCACAAACAGGTGCTTCTGAGGAAGATGCTAGAAAAACTCTTGAAGAAGAGAATGGAGATCTTGCTGGAGCAATTGTTAAACTAAAAACTAAGTAATAACTTCTTTCTCTTTTTTCATACCTTTCCGTGTGGATACAGCCACACCTATATTCATTTCTTTCATCATAGTTCCTGAAATTTTTGCGGTTCCAATACCAAGAAACTCATTTTTCTGATTAATAATAATCACTTCATCTTTAATTGCAATTTGTTGATCAACTTCCACAATATGCTTCGCAAAAACTGTTTTTCCATCTCTCACAAAAGGTTCAGTATCTTCGTTTACCACCACTTTTAGGCCAAAATCACTTTTATGTAGTATCTCTCCACCTATTAAGGATGGAACCAAGAAACCATCTCGAACACGAAACGAACAGATTCTTTCTTTATTCTGATATATGAAACGTATCCTATTTGTTCCCCTAGATCGCTCAATCTCTATATTTTCAGAAAATAAAGCCTCTCCTGCTCCTTGCCCAAATTGATAATCAGCGATACTCTGTATTTTCTTTAAATCTGAATCATTTGGTTTCTCAAATCTTGTCATTAAATTGAACGTGTAATAACAGATAATAAAAATTGTTATCAATAATAACTAGTATTTCTTAACATACAAATCTGTGCAAAGATGATATTTTTTAGGAGAAAATTTCTTAATTCTTCTGATCTCCTTAATTTCAATATCATAATCAATTGTTTTACTTAATCTTTTGATATACTTTTCAGGCTCATTCAGCTTCTCTCTAGATGAAAGGCTGTGATAATGAATCCAACCTTCACCCTTTAATGCTTCTAGAGCACACCTGAACTGTGCTTCATCACTCCCAAAATAACCCATTAGTACTCTAGTGGCAAAATTGATTGGTGTGCTTTTTCTATTATCTCCAAAAATAGGATAATACCTTTTCTCTACTTTATTCGCTTTGATATTGGTTTCAAGAAAATTATAAGCTATTTGATTCCATTCTACCCCATAAGCGGTTATTGATGGGTTGTTAACTAGAATCGGTAAAGATAGATTTCCAATACAAGCAAACATATCACAAATGATTTCATTATTTTCAACTTTTTGAATCAAACTTTCTCTTTCACCTTTATTGCCTGGGGATAATGTTATTTCTGCCACATCTAAATGAAATTCAGTTTTGAATTCTCGATGAATTGTCTTGGTTCTAAATTCTCCTGCGATACGTGAAATAATTGGTTTTCTATAAGAAGTTAAGGTGTTTAGCTGTTCAACAACCACACTAATTTTTGGATCAAGATCTAGAATTATATCCCCTAATAATTCCTTGTAGTCAGAAATACTTTCATCAATATGGTGAAAGATGGCTATATCTCCTATAATTGAATATCCTGCGGGTAATCTTTCAAGTTGTTTTGAATTCATCTTATCTTGAAAAGTGGTTTGTAATCTCTGTTTTAGTTTCATTAATACTAATTATATCTTTTAACATCAATTTTTAATATTATCTACTTCCTATACTCTATAGAAGAAAATGGTTTGTACTGCAAAGCTCAACAAAAAATATTCCTTAATTGAAGATAAAAACGCAAACGATATCTATAGTCAAGGTTGGTTTGGATATTTCTCTAAGGGGAATAATCTGAAATTAGATCCATTTGAAACAGTTTTGTTACTTGAAAGAAGGAAAATAGATGTAATGGATGAGCAAAACCAACAGGTAGAACTAAAAGACGTGGTAGCCTATTTTTCAGATAATGAACCAGATTTCCTAATTCATTATCTTCTGTATAAGGATTTGCGAAGTAGGGGATATGTTGTAAAAAAACAATCTCTTGACAATCAGTATTTTGAGCTATACGAACGTGGTGCAACACCAAACAAAGCAAAACATCTAGCTCTAGTTATCCCTATGGTTGAGGGTGTTCTATTTGATATTGATGACATCGATCAAATAGTGTCTGAAACAAAGAAAATAAGTAAGCAATTAATATTTGCAGTAATTGACAGTTTAGGGGATGTATCCTACTATAGCGTAAGTGAACTGGAATTTGAGAAAATAAATAATAAGTTATAAGTGATTTGAAATGAAGTACGTACCAGATACCTCCACAATAATTAACGGGCAATTTTTGAAATACTTGGTAAAGCAAGAAGACGTAGATTCTATAGTTCTCTCAAGGGTTGTTATTGCTGAAATAGAAAATATGGCTAATCAAGCAAAAACTACAGGAATGGCCGCATTAGAAGAATTACAAAGAATGCGCGATTATTGCGCAAAAACAGCTGTGGAATTAGTAATAGATGGATACAGACCCACAGTTAATCAAATTAAGGGTGCTCCAGGTGGAGAGTTAGATGCCCAAATTAGAGACTTAGCATCTGAATATGAGGCTATTCTCATTACATCTGATCGTGTTATGGCTGAAATAGGCAAAGCAGAAGGTTTAGCTGTAGTTTTCATAAAAGAAGAAACAAGAAGTATAGGCAAGAAGATTGAAGATTATTTTGATGAAACGACAATGTCTATTCACCTAAGAGAAAACAACTTACCTCTCGCAAAGAAGGGTTTTCCAGGTAATTTCAAATTAGTTCCTATAGAAGATGAAAAAATACTGACTAGAGATTTATTGGATGAATTAGCTAAAGATGTTATCGAAAGGGCATCTAGAGAAAAGGATGGTTTTATTGAATCAGATAGGCATGGAACATCAGTTATCCAGTTAATGAAAACAAGGATAGTAATCATAAGACCACCTTTTAGTGATGCTATGGAGATAACAGCTGTAAGACCAATTGTAAAATTAACTTTGAAAGATTATGAGATTGACTCCAAGCTTCTTCAAAGAATTGAGACAAAGGCAGACGGTATCTTAATTGCTGGTCCTCCAGGTGCTGGAAAAAGCACCTTCGCTACAGCATTAGCTGAAAATTATGCTGATATGGATCGTATAGTTAAAACATTTGAAAATCCAAGAGATCTTCAAGTTGATAACAGAATCACACAGATGTCAGGATTTGGGGGTGATATATCTGCTTCAGCTGATCTCGTACTTCTAATGAGACCTGACTATGTTATTTATGATGAACTAAGAAGAACTAGGGATTTCGAAACGTATTCTGATTTACGTCTAGCTGGAATTGGATTAATTGGCGTAGTACATGCAACTCAAGCAATAGATGGCATTCAAAGGTTTATCAAAAGAGTTGATTTAGGTGTAATACCATCAATAGTAGATACAATTATTTTTATTTCTAATGGAGAGGTTTCCAAAGTTTACACTTTAGAATTAACTGTAGCTTTACCAACAGGTATGGCAGAAAGAGACTTGAGTAGACCAGTTATTCTGGTAAAAGACTTTTATACAAACAAAAATGAGTACGAAATTTATACTTTTGGAGAACAGATTGTTGTCTCTCCGGTAAGTAAATCTCGCAAATCAAGAAGTAAAACTACCCGTGTTTCAAATGTGACCCCTTCAAACATAGAGAAAGTATTGAAACAATATTCAATTTATGATCACAATTTTGAATTTGAACCCCCAAATTCTCTAATACTTTTTGTTTCCAATAAGGATAGACCACGAGTAATTGGTAGAGACGGTCGAACTATAGATGAAATTGAGCAAAAGCTTGGTCTTTCCATAACTGTAAAATCACTGGATGAAATGGAAGAAATGGAATTCGTTATAGATGCTTATCCCATTAAAAACAAAGTAAACATGGTTTTTCCCGATGTATGCATTGGTAAAGATGTTATTGTTACCGTAAATGGCGCGCATATAGTTCAATTAACTGTTGGAAAAACTGGTGAAGTTAGTGTAGCAAAAAATAGTCAAGTAGGGAAAATGCTAATGGAAGCTCATAGCAAGGGCGCTACAATCAGTGCTTTAATTTAGTATCAATCTCTCTGACAATAATTTTTGTTTTATCTTCTTGTCCAATTAAGATTTTATGTGGACCTTTTGGGAACAATCCATTTTCAACAATACCAGGTATGTTGTTTAGTTCTTTTTCAATTACAACTGGATTATATAATTTCTGAAAATAGATATCCCCTATTATATTACCATTGTCTGAAATCACAGGACCCACTTTTCCAGTTCCATGTCTAATTCTTAACTCACCCCCCAAACAAAAGATTGGTTGGATAACGGTGTTTACGGCGTCGCTGATTATTTCAACCGGTACAGGTTGGCTAATGAGATCTTTTGGATATTTCGAACTATCTGCAATTACAATGAACTCTTTAGATGCACTTGCAAGGATTTTTTCTTTAGTAAATGCTCCTCCACCGCCTTTGATAAGAACAAAATCCTCTGTTATGATGTCTGTACCATCAACATAGACTTCAAGTTCAGGATATTCTACCAGAGTTCCCACTGGTAGTCCAGCCTTTATTAATTCAAGGTGAGTTTCATTAGATGAAGGAACTGTAATGATCTCTAAGTCATCCTCTTCAATAAGTATCCCAAGCTCTTGAATAAAATACTTAACAGTAGAGCCTGTGCCTACTCCTACTGCAAATTCGTCATAAATGAATTCTTTAGCAGCTTTCTGTGCAGCTAAGAGTTTCTCTTTTTCTTGCTTTTGGAATTGTTGTTCCTTTTGATTCATATGAAAACTCACTCTAATAATATTATTACATTGGAATTTTTTAAAACTAATGATGAATGAAGAAATACGAAGTATGAATGAAGAAATACGAAGTATGAAAAATAAAAATGAAATTGGGTAGAAACAACCTATCGTTTCAACCCTTGTTGATTAAGCTTTACTGTTGTTCGCTCATGAATTTCTTGAGACGATCTAGTTCCTTGAGCATTTCTTTTCGAAGTGCAGCAATTGAAGTACTTTTTGCAAATAAATCCCCTTCTCCTTCTCCAGCTGCTGGTGGAGCTACGGCTGGTGCTGGTGCTCCTAGTCCAGGTGGTTTAGGTGTTGGCACTGTTGGTGCTGGTATTGAGGGAGTACTTGCTGGTGCTCCTGGTAAAGGTGATGGCATTGGTGGTGCAGGCACTGCTGTTCCTGGGGGTGTTGAAGTAACTCCAGGTGGAGGTGGAGGTGCAGCTGTTCCAGACACTGATGGTGTAGGTGCGGGAGTTGGAGGTGTTGGTGGAGTAACTCCTTTTTTATCCTTCTTCTTCTTCTTTACCTTCTTTTGCTTTGGAGGTTTAGCAGGTTTAGGAGCTATTGGAGTTGGAGTGGGCATTGGTGGTGGTGCTGGAGCTGATCCTACAGCAGGCATTGGTGGTGCTGGAGCTGATCCTACAGCAGGCATTGGTGGTGCTGGTGGTGCGGATGAAGGAGTTGAAGGAGTAACTTCAATTTTTTCTTCTCCTTTAATTTTGCTTAAGTAATCGCCTTGCATCTTCTTCAATTCTTCTTCTAATTGAGAGACTTCTGCTTCTCTTGTTGTTTTTTCAATTTCGTCTTCGATCTTTTTAACATCAGATGCATATCTGACGGATAATCTGCCAAAAATTGCTTCACTAACTTCCTTCTTCTTATGTGCATCAGATAATGCACGCTGAGCAGCAATTGACTTTGCTTTCTCAATATTTAGAATTGCTATTCTTTCTGAAGAAGGAATATCTGACGGAGTTGGTATATCCGATTCGAAATCTAGATCCAAAAGTGAAGGCGAATCCTTTTTCCTATAATATCTTGTAGTTAAAAATACTGCAAGAGCACTTAGAAATGTAAAAATCAATAGAAGATAAATAAGTAGCTTTAAACCATTATCTTCCATACTTAATGGTGGAAATTTATCAAACCAATCTATAATCGACATATCCTTGCCTCTGAATTTTATATACTTGAAATCTTTTAATTTCTTTCTCTGTCTACAGAATTATAAGATTATACTTAATAAACTCTATCAAAGTGTCCAAATAAAAAGGACAATAATATCTTGAGAATATGCTCTTTCTCTACAGTAGGTTTGACAAAACCATAGTTTATTGTTTCTTAGCTTCAAGTATTGCTTTTACTCTTTTAAGCCTTGAAAAGGTTTCACGCTCTTGTTCTTCAAGAGTACTAGCTATGAAGTTAGCTGTTGCTCTCAACTTGGGGATTAATATGTAGTTCAGGGCATTGACCCTTCTTTTGGTTTTATTAATCTCTGTTGCGAGTTTTTCAAGGAGTGTCATTTTTTCTGCAATTATCATCAGAGTCTTTAGCGATTTTCTAAAATACACAATTGCACGATCTAATTGTGCACTTGAACTAGTCAAACCATAGAAAATTTCTTCTTCTGTTTGAATCTCTTCTACAATGAATCTGGGTGATTTAACTCCCATAATACTAATTGTTTGTGTATTTATTTCCAAAACAGAAGGTGCATATTGTGCTAAATCTCGTATCTTATCTGGACCTATAACCATTTCTCCTTTTGCCAGAGATTGATAAGCAATCTTCAATTCTTCTTCAACTTGTTTTCTTGCTTCACGGACTTCATCTTTGATGGCGTATAGTTCAATTACTAAAGCATCCATTTTTTCCTTTAAGAGATCATGACCCTTCTGTGCTAAACGGATTTTGGCTCTAGTGTTTAGTAATTCCATTCTTGTTGCACTAATTGTTCCAAATTCAGGAGTTGCCATCAGCTATGGGATTAACAGTTAGATTAAATATTTTTTGATTTGTAGTAAAGAAATTCAATTGTGAAAAAATAAAGATTTGAAATGATTGTTTCAAATTTGTAAGATTTTTCCTTCTTTGTTACTAATGGAAAGGTATTTTATTCAATAATTTTTCATAATGTAAAAGAGCGTACGTGACATTGAATGACATTAGAAATTTACGATAGAACAAAAGACTCTGGAAAATTGGTTCTTCCCGGTACTCGTTTAGCTGTTACAGAGGAGTTTATTGGCGGTTCAGGTACCTATTCTGAGAAAAATTATGTTTATTCTGCAGTTACTGGAAAAGTTATTATCGATTTGGGAAGACATGAGATTTCTGTCTTATCAAAACCACAATCAGCTAGTGTGCCTAAAATAGGCGATATAATACTTGGGGGTGTTGTAAATGTATCGCGTCAGATGACTACTGTTTCTGTAAGTTATATCAATAATAGACCAGTTCGTCCATCTTATACAATGGTTATTCATATATCACAACTTTCTAAAGAGTATTTAGAAACAGCTGATGATGCTGTTTGTTTGGCTGATATAGTTCGTGCTAAGATAATTGATGCAAAAACTATACCTTTACAGGGCTCTCTTATTGGTTCTCAACTTGGGGTTGTACTTGCTCCTTGTTCACAATGTGGTTCTAAATTAGAAAAAATTGGTAGAGATAAACTGAAATGCACTGATTGTTCCTATATACAGAGGCGAAAAACAACTATTGATTATGGAAGTGGAGAATTAGGGTTCAAACTATAACCATTCATCCAAATTCTAAGGTGATTTTTTTGGCAAGAACAACCACAAAAGAAATTTATGTTAATATTATTGGTAGGAAGTCTCTTGAAACTTTCATAGAGTTAGTATCTGATGCATTGAAGTATGTAGAATTCACACTAACTTACAAAGAAGGGGTTGTAAAAGTTCGGTTATATGGAGAAAAAGAAGTTGTCAATCAATCTGTTATAACTGTAAAATCTTATGGGAAGATGTTTATACAATCTTCTACACCGGATAAACACGGTTATTACACACACAATCTAAAACTAATACAACAAATTGGTTCGAAGATTATCTCATTAGATACAATAAGTACAGTTCTCATCCATTCTGGAGTCTATTCAATGGTTGAAGGACAAGATTTGATAACAACTGCAACAATGCAAGAAGTTCAACAGATTTTAGAACAGTTACATGATCTTATACAAGAAACTCCTTTGAATGTAAGAACACAGATTATGAAACGAGTTTTAGCTACAATTAGTTACTGTACTGATTTGACGACTAGTTTTGTGCTAGATAAGGGGTTGGAACTAGAATATTTCAAAACACAACAAAATACCGTTTTAATAAACTACGAACCAAAAAAGTGCATTACAGACTTAATTGAATTATTATCAAAAGAGTCATCATAATCAGAATATGAAGAATTCGATGAACAAGTAAAATCAACAAACCACTTGTTTTCGTAAAAATAGCAAGACTGGTAAAGTATATAAATTGAACAAATAAAAGAAATTCGAGGCTTATAAATGCAGATTAATATCTTAAAACAAGAAGCAGGATACTTAAAATTTAACATTAAGCAGACAGATCCTCATACATTGTTTAACCTCTTACGTGACGAACTATTGCATGATGATGAAGTAGATTTTTCTGGATATTGGAGAGATGAATCTTTCTATGAATCCGTTGTGTTTCAAGTAAAAATGAAGAAGAAGACCTCCGATCCAGTAGCAGCAATTAATAGGTCATTGGGAAGTTTAAGTGAAAAAACACAAGAATTTATTGGTTTGTGTAAAGCTAAAATCGAATAAAGGTTGGGGTCTTTTTGGACACACCAACTCCTTTTGCGTCAGACCTTAGAGCAATTCTCTCAAATAAAGATTTTTCAAAATTTGGCGATTCAATTGTGAATTTTATATATAATGCAGCTGTTTTCGAAGTAACTCAACATTCTAGAGGAGTGAAGGTTTGGGATTCATGTTTAGCTCAAGCTTGTAGAAATTCTAAATTGCGAGAGTATTTGGGAACTAGAAAGAATGCTGGAGATATTGGTGATGCGGTAGAAGCTTTTGTTGCTTATGTTTATCTGAGAAATAAAAACACGATAAAAGAAATGATTATGATTCTGTCAAAAAACCTAAACCAAAACAAAAAACTTCTTCAAAGTCAAGAAAAAGAGCTTTGTGCAGAGTCATTCACTTTATTGATTAATGTTTTCTGTAAAAAACTAGGAATTTTGCCCTAACTATTTTATTATATAATCTTTGAAACTTTGCCCTATTTTATCTGCTAATCTAAGACATTCTGGTATGCAACTTGAATAACTTGAGATTTGGAGAATATTTTTGATATCTGATTTACTTGACAACCCTACTTGCTGAATCAATACTTCGCATTCTCTCCCCTCCTTATTTATGTATCTGATTTTCTCAATAGGTGGGTTTCTGTTGAGAATTTCTAAACGATTTTCCCAATCTGGAAGATTAGAAAGGGCTTTCTTAACATCATTCTCATCAGGCATTTCAGATAATACTGTTATTACTGGGATGGAAGTTGTTTTGCTAAGCATATTCATGTCAATAATATTGAAAGCTGCAATTGTAGAACTTCTTAGGAAAATTGCTCTTAATTGCTCATGGTATTTGCTCTTAACTATCATAGATGTTATTCTTTTTGTTGCTTCTATGCCATCTATGGAAATTTCTGTTCGAAGAACCCCTTCAACCAAATTGTAACCTCTTACGATTATACCGAAAACAAAAGTTTTGGTTGACTTTGCTCTATCAAAAGCTGCATCATCTATCCCAATAGTTCTTATATTTTCTTTCACAAGTAATCCGTAATGCTTCTACCCTTAAGTAACTTGCTAATTTAAGTGATAGGAAAGTAACTTTTTAAATAAAGAATATAGAACGGATACTGGTTTATATGAGTAGAAGGAATCTTCCAGAATCTGGTGATTTAGTAATAGGTACTGTAAAGAGGATTTTTGATCATGGAGTATACGTTGATCTTGATGAGTACGAAGACCTCCAAGCTTATTGTCACGTTTCCGAAGTTAGTTCAACTTGGGTTAGAAATATTCGAAACGTAATGAGAATTGGAAAAAAGGTTGTAGGAAGGGTTATGCGTATAAAAGCAGAACAAATCGATATAAGTATTAAACGAGTATCCGATGGTCTAAAAAGATCAAAAGTTGAGGAATGGAAGAAATATAAAACCGGTTTAACTCTACTTGAAATGGCAGCAACTAGAAGAAAAATTAATTTGGAAACCGCCAGATCTGAAGTAGAAGATTTACTAACCGATTTTCATGGAAGTTTGTTTAACGCTTTTGAAGAAGCTTTATTCCGAGGTGAAATCGCCTTTACCGAAGCTGAAGTGTCTGAAGAATGGGCCTCTACTCTAACTTCGATTGCTAAGAAGAATCTTACAATTCCTAAAGTTGAAATTACAAGAGATTTAGAAATTATCTGCTGGGAAAGTAATGGAATAACTTTGATTAAGAACGCTCTACAAGAAGCTGAAAAGGCTAGATCTGATATTGAAGCTGAAGATGCAGAATTGAGCATGGATGTTTTTGTTAGAGGTGCTCCAATGTACAGGTTCAAGATTCATGCTAGAGATTATGAGCTTGCAGAAGGATTAATGTCAAGAGTAGTCGAAACTGTAGAAACCTACCTTACAGATTACAAAGCTTCAGTGAAAGTTGTTGAAGTGAAATCATAATGACTAAATCTATCTACCGTTGTATTGAGTGCAAAGAATACACACTAAATGAGCAGACCTGTCCGCACTGTGGTAAAAAAACTGTTTCTCCACAACCTGCAAGATTTTCTCTTGAAAAAGAGAAAAAATATTCCAAATACAGGCGAAGATTGTTCAAAGATCAACTTCAATCACAATAACTATACTTGTTTTAAACACATCGTAGAATAGCTACTTCAATTACATGGTATTTTCTTTTGTGGAATTTATATGATTTTGGTAACTCAAATTCTGCCTTTATTACTTCTTTAACTTCTCTCCCTTGTCTGTCAACGAAATTGATTAAAAAATCAACATTCTTCTCCTGATATAGATGGATAGAATATATTATCTTAGACATTTTTAATGCAGATAGCAAAAACTCTTGATCCTTAACTGTTCCTTGAATTCCAAAAGGAGAGTTCATGAAAACAGTATCGAATGATTTCTCTACATCCCTAATATCTTTATTAATGAAATCGATTTTAACTTCTGATTTTTTTGCGTTTCTTTTAGCAATTTCAATAGCTTCCTTATCTATTTCAATACCAAGAACATCTTTAGCTCCCAAAATCTTGGCACCTATTCCAAATAACCCTGTTCCACAACAAAGATCCCCTATTGATTTATTTTCTAAATCTCCTAACTGAAGCGCCCTCCACAGAATCATTGCGATTATTCTGGGGGGAGTTTGATATTGTTCAAGGTGTAATTTTGGGCTATTAAATGACTCCAGTTGAGTTAAAAAAATTTCAAGATCCTTTTGCTTCATTACTATCATTCCTCAATATCACTAGATAGGTTGTCTTTAATGGTTTTAAATATCCCAATCAACGAATGAATCTCTTCACTAGTAGAAAAACTTCGGTTAATCATAGTTGTAAAACTGTGGTTTACTATGGGTTTCCTATGTTCTTCATATGGTAGTGCTTCAACAATCTCTTTGAAAGTATCAAATAGGATTTCTCTTTCGAGATTACTTGAACTTTTTTCTGCAGTTAATTTTGCTTCTTTTTGAAAGAGTAGCTTCCAAATTTCATATAGGACAACAGCAACCGCATGCGAGATATTCATTACCTTAAATTTTGCTGGAACAGGAATATTAACAAGAAAATCACAACTAAGTAGTTCTTCATTAGACAGCCCTCTATCCTCTCTCCCAAAAACAAGCCCTATTTTTCCTTCAGTCACAGTCAGTATTTCTTCCAACTCCCATGGATAAGATGGTTGTCTACGAACATTGTAGTTTCTTCCTGCTTTGGCTGATGTACCAATTAAAAATGCGTAATTATCTCGTATGTTTTCTAAAGAGTCACATATTTCTGCTTCGTCTAGATATTGATGAGAATGTTTTGCCCTCTGTCTAGCTTCGTTATTATTGTGATCGATTTGAGGTGCAACTAAAATTAATTTATTAATATTAAAATTCTGACAGAGTCTCGCTACCGCTCCAATATTTCCTCCGATTTTAGGTTCAACTAAAATAATGTCAAGATGTAGTTTTGATTTATTTCCTATTTTTTTCACCTACATTTACTTTTACTAAATACAATTTCTCAAAGAACAGATTTACCTCATCAATGATTTCAATATTAGTACCTTCTTTCCTCATTTGAGTAAATGTGCTTTCTGTTGTACCTACAGAGGAAAAAATTGTATAAAAAATGACTTGATTGTTTTGTGACTTCAGATATTGAATAAGTTTGTAGGCTTGCTCAAATCCTTTATTCCCTCCTATAAGCATTAATTTTTCTAGAGCTTTAAGATTATCTGTTTCATCATCTATGGGTAAATATGGGGGATTCCAAATAATAATATCTGGGGATAGATGCTCGATTGCTTCAAGTTTATCCATGCAGATTAAATCGATTTGATTCTTAATTTCATTCAATACAATATTGTTTTCAATAGTTTTTACAGCTCTAAAAGAAATATCTGTTATCAAGAATCTGACTGTAGGATGGCCTTTGGCAAGAACAATAGAGATTATACCTGTACCGCCACCTAACTCTACTACAAACTTGTGATTATCTTCTAACTGAATGGCATCTATCAAAGCAAAAGTATCTTCTGCAGGAAAATAAACATCTTCCTCTATTTCAAGAACTATCTGGTATTTAGGGAAATCATATTTAACCAAAGTTCCTCACCTAACTTAGCTTTAAGATCTGAATACATTTTTGTAAGTTCATCAAGTGTTAGACTAAAAATCCTTCTTTCAAGATAAGACAATTCTTCCAAAACTTCTTTCTTAATCTGAACATTCTGTTTAGATTTTCTTTTTATCAGGTTTACAAGAACACTTCTAACTGTTTTCTTCTTTTGTGTAAAGAGTAAAGTAATGAAGCGACCAAAATCGTCGTGATTAAAATTGAGTGTATCTTCTTTCTTTGTGATTGAAACAATCGAAGAAAACACTTTAGGTGCTGGGAAAAAAGAGGATGGTTTTACTGTTTTCAGATATATACAATTAGCTTTAAGATTCATCATAACGGAAATTCTAGAATAGTCTCTAGTTCCTGGTGATGCAAAAAATCTTTGCGCAAACTCTCTCTGATACATGAGGATTGCGAGTTCAAAATCATGTTCAAGTAATTTGAATGTAATGGGGGATGAAATCTGGTAGGGAAGGTTAGATATGCATTTTGTGAATTTAGGTAATTCGATTTTAACGGCATCTCCATGCAGTATTTCAGTGTTGGAATAACTACTCATAAATTCTTGAAGAAACCCTACCATTCTTCTATCAGTTTCAACAATGTATAATTTCTTTGCATCTTGTGCTAAGCATTTTGATAAGTTCCCGATCCCCCCTCCAATTTCGAGGACAATATCCTTTTGATTTATTTCTGCTTGTTCAACTTGGTAATGTAAAATGTGATAATCAACTAGAAAATTTTGCCCCTTATGCCTTGAAGGGGTCATATCCATCTTTCTTAAACTATCAAAAACATGTTTCTTAATGACGGAAGAAGAATTCCAACAGTCCATTACTCTAACCATTTAAAATTAATATTATCTCTTTTGACCCGAATCAGAACTAGCAGTAAATAACCTGTGTTTTTCTTCTCCTTCCAATTCCTGTATGATTCGATTAAAAATCATTTTTTTAATGTCAGATATTTTAACTCTTTCTTCAATATCGCTGAAAGAAACAAAAGGCATACCTTTTCGAGCAGCTAATATCTCCCACATTAATTTCTGCCCAATTCCTGGAATCAGCTGTAGTGAATGTATTCTATTTGTAATCGGTTGCGCTTTATTGAAGAATGAAACAAATCGTTTCTCATTTTTGTTTATAATTAGAAGAACAGCTTCCTCTAAGGTTTCATAGCCCGTGTTAGTCATATCATTTACAGATATTCGACGTTTAATTTGTTTGATAGGAGATGATTCACTAGTTTGCGGTAAATCTAATTCTACAAGTTTTGTATAAGTTCCTTTTCGTTCAACTGTAACTTCTAACAAACTAAACCATTTTACACCAATTCCTTGTACCATTGGTTCTCTTTGTTTAGATTGTCCAAATCCTTTACCTTCTGGCAAATAATCAAGTACCAAAATGCGTGATTCAATTTTCTTGAAGTACTTAACGTGGGTTACGGCTCCAATTATAAAATCATCACTTTCAGATTGCTTTTCAGGACGTTTGTTGGTCCTTGGATATTGATTGTTTGCCATCTTATTCTCACCATACATAAATTTCTAATACAAAAAAAGTTTTTGTTTTCTATTAAAACGAAACTTTTGAAACCCCATTTTCTATTTTTGATTCTCGTACTTATCAGCAAATGGCTTTATAATGTTAAAAATCTCTTTGATTTCTTCATCTTTTAGTATTTTTGGTTCCTTTGAAAGCAGATCTTTCAGTTCTTCAATAGATGGGGGTAAAATGTTTGCAATAGTAAATGCTGAAAGCTCTGAAATCTTGTGTTTTTTGATTAATTCTTTTACAATCTTTCTTGATTCTGCTGGCTCTATTCGAGCATTTTGCATGGCATGCTCAAATGCAACTCTTTGCCAATAGGAGAGTTCGGATTCTTCACTTCTTCCCTGTAAGATTCCCATTGCTTCTGAAATTGTTAATGGTTTTTTTTCTAGAACATCTCTTGGCATAGTATCACTTCACTAATTACCTGCTTGAATAACAGAACGACTTAGACGCAAATGTTCCTTCTTTGCAATAATCTGCTTTGTTGCTCTTCCTTGTTTTATGGCAACAATGAATGCTTTTCCTTGTTTCTTTGTTATCTCACCAGTTTTTCCGTGATAACGTCTATGAGGCATCCCCTTGTGTTCACTGGAATCAACGATAATATCTACTATATCACCTTCATTGAAATCCCGTAATAGGTAATCTAAAGGTCTAATACCTTTTTGTCTTGTGTGTTTCTTGAACAAATGTCTAGTTCTACTACGATATCCTTTAGATTTGCGCATTTAATGTACACCTTTTTGTTATTTAATTAAGTGAGCAAAGTCCCTCAGTGTAACTTTTAATCTTTTCGTTTTACGTTTCAGTAAAAAAATAGGTCATACTAATTTCTATTTACTTCTCTTCTATGTCTTTTCTAACCTCTAAAACATCAAGTTCCTTACAGATAGCTTTGATTCCTGCAACTTTTGATATGTTCGGAATTGTTCTATCCTCGTCTCCTGATATCAATTCTTTAACATAACACCCACCATCACAAGTAATGATAGTTTCAATTTCATTTTCACTTAGACGTGAACATTCTACTGAAAAAACTGTCTTCTTTCTAATTTTATCTGCCCTCCTATGCACTACTCGTTGAGGGGTTCTTTGGTCTATTTCTTTATTCACAAAGTAATTTTCAATTTCAGATACTGTCTCATTATCAATTGTTTCGTCAAAAAGTACTTTTGCTCTGTATTTTTTAACGGTGGTTTCCGCACTTCCTTTCAGATCTCTTAATTCATCTATTGAAGACCATCTGAAATTTTTAACTTCTATTTTTCCTTTTGTATATCTGTTTATATCGTCTTGTAGTTTATCCAAATCAATTGTACGAATTCTTGGGGATACAACTTCAAATACAAAAGGCCGTCCATTTCCTAACATTAGAGCATCAATATCTTCTCGACCTGCTCCATGAAGAACTCCCTTTGTACTATTGGTGGTTCTTATTGTTTCAAATTCTATTAATTCTTCAACAGATTCTTGATACCTTTTGCCTGTTCCATTACACACATCACACCCCCTTCCTTTACATTTGTTGCATGGCCATCTGGTTTGTGGTATTGTGCGTAAATATTTCAGATATCTTCCAGAGATATACAATGACTTAATTCTCATTTCAAACTTAGATGAGATGGGGGCAACTTCAATAACGATTTCTGGGGATTTAAAATCTGTAGTAACTGGAAGCCTTTCTGATATCTTCTTTCCAATGATCCTGTTAAACTCCTGTTTAAGAAATTCTGTCTGCAAAACATCGAATTCTTCTTTTAGTTTCTTTTCTCTTTCAAAAAACTCCTTAGGTAGTATTGTACCTATTAACAATGTTTGAAACTCAATGTCTTTGAGATTTGGGACTACGATATCAACCATATTATCCGTAAATTCTAAGGTATCACGACAGATGTAGCAACTTTTAGTCTCTTCAGGGATATTTTCTTTCTTCTTCAATGTATTTTTCGCTAGAGTTCCACCAGATTTAGATAGTATCTGCAAAAAAGAAAAATTTTCATTTTCAACTGGAGTAGCGGTATTCATGGTCAAAAATTCTTTAATTGTGATTCCTCTTCTTCTATTGGTTGTACCTGTAGCCAAATTGGAAAACTGTCTCCCTAGACAATAGTCACATAATGAATGGTTATGAAGTATTTTTGTTGCTTTTTCCAGTAGATTCAAATTATTTCACACTCTCAATCATATAATTGGTTATAATTATTTGTTCGTCTATGTCTATTGATCCCAAAGATAATTTAGTAATTTTACCACCAAAATCAGCAATATTCTCAAATCCAAAAAGGAATATGCATGTATCAGATGTTAAATCTAGTTTTATGTCTTTTGCTAAATCCTCGAAATCTTCTATTTGATACCATTTGCTTTCCTTATATTTCTCGAAAATCCATTTAATATTTCTTTTATTAACCGATATGCCCGGAGTTAATTTCCCTTTTTTTGAATTAGGATCAATAATATGGTTCTTTGCTCTTAGAAGTAAGTGTCCTGCTGAAAAGAAGCTAGGCCCAAGAAAACGCAATTCATCCCCCTTAAATACAATCTGATAAGAATCCCCTTCAAATTCAGTGAGAAAATAGACTGTATTGTCTTTTCTGAAGTGGTTGGAAAGGAAAAAAGAATCAGCAATAGACTTGATATATGGGTTTAATCGATTATCTACAAATTCAGGGTTATATAAATCTGTTTTATTAAAAGAAAGAGGTGGGGCATTAATAACAAATATGATCTTTGACATGAAGCTTTCACACAAACGGGTTCTTATCCTCCTAGTAGTCCAGGAGGCATTCCAGGAATTTGCATTCCACCACGTCGTCCTTTACGCATGCGCTTGACTAGATTTGTCATCATTTTATGTTGATTGATCAATTCTTTAACTTCTGCAATTGTTCTACCACTACCCTTGGCTACACGCTGAATTCTTGAACTCCCTAGTTTGATTTTCCCATCTAGCTCATCATTTGTCATCGAGGACATAATAACTTTGAATTTCTTCATATTTTCTTTTGAAAGATCCATCATATTATCGTCAATAGTCATTCCTAGACCTGGAATCATTGACATCATTCTCTTCAAAGAACCAGTTGAACTGAAATTATCTAACAACTCCATCATTTGTCTATATGAAATCTTTCCGCTAAGCATACTCATAGCTTCTTCTTTTGAGGGTAGTACTTCGAGTTCTCTAACTTCCTTCAATAGTCCTTCAAGATCACCTACACCGATTAACCTCCCAACAAAGGATGTAGGATTAAATTCTTCAAAAGCATCTATATTTTCTCCATCTGCTAGGAACTTTATGGGAACATTTGTTGCTGCAGCAGCAGAAAGACTGCCTCCTCCTTTTGCGGACCCATCCATTTTTGTAACTATAATGGAACCTATTTGGGTGGATTTGGAAAATGCGAGGGCTTGTTCGTTAGCTGCTTGTCCTAAGTTTCCATCAATCACCAGTATTATTTCATCTGGTTTGATTTTATCTCCGATTTCTTTCATTTCTTTGAGCAGAGCTTTTTCTTCCTTGTGACGCCCAGCTGTATCGATGATAATTACATTATTCTTTTCATCTAAGAACTTCTTGACACCATCTACCGCAATTTTTACGGCGTTTTTGTTATCAGGTTCCCCATAAACTGGCACTTTAATAGATGAACACAATTGTTGAAGTTGTTCAAATGCACCCGGTCTAAAATTATCTACTGTAACCACTGCTACCTTTTTACCACGTTTTTGAATATGCTTAGCAAGCTTTGCAGTTGTTGTTGTTTTTCCTGAACCTTGAATACCTACAAGCATGATGATTGTTGGTTTATTTGGATGCAATGTTAGAGGGTAAGCTTTTGTTCCTAAGAATTTTGTAAGCTCATCATGTATGATTGATAGTACACTTTTTTTACGAGAAAGACCTTCTGGGAGTTTTTTATCCATTGATTTGGTTTCAACTTCATTCACCACTTCAGCTGCTAAATCGAATTGAACATCTGCCTCTAAAAGGGCTTTAAGCATAGCATTCTTTAGTTCACGAATTTGGTCTTTGTCTGGTGGTCCTCCTCTAAGTATTTTAGAGATAGCCGTATTAAGAGCTGAGCCAAGTTTCCCTAACATAAATAATCAAAAGAAAGAAAACAAAGAGATTAAAGAATATTTTGTTTAAAGTTAAAAGAGAAAAAGAAGAAGCTAAAGCCTCCTTATAGTTTGAGTTCTTCAGGTTTAATTTGGATTGGCTCACTAGAAAGTTTTGCACTACGACTAATTTTAAGGGAGTTAACAAAATAGACTTGTCCACCTACTATTGTTTTTCTTCCTATTTTGACATCAAAACCTTTAACCTCTCCTTCTACAGCTGTTCTTCCTAGATTGACTTTGTTTTTCGCATAGACACTACCATTAACTTTGTATGGGTGCTTGCGTGATAATAATCGTCTAAAACCCAGAAAGTTGTACCAGCGTGTTGGGTCGGTTTCTATATTCTCAGCAACCAAATTTCCACCTATTGTAGTGGCACCTAGTATTGAGACATTACTCTGAGAGAGTACATTACCATTTACCCCCAGATATCCACGGGCGGTTAATCCACCAACTGCTTGTAGATTTCTCTTTATCTTGAATGATCCAGATGATTTTGTAAAACCTTGTATAGATGTTTCTCCTCCAATCTTTGCTGATCCACTAAACTTTGCATTGTTACCTAAATCTAAATCTCCATCAACCTTGAAAGAACCTGAAGATTTTACTGATCCAACAATAGTTGCATTCTGACCGATTTTTGCTGATCCACTAAACTTTGCATCATCATTTCCTTGAAGACTTCCTTCTGTCTTAAATGATCCAGAACTTTTCACAAAACCTTGAGAAGTAATGCTTCCTGCACTTTGAAGAGAACCTGAAGATTTTAATCCATGACACCTTAAATCACCTTCTATTCTTCCTGAACCAGATATTTTCAATTGTTTTGGAATCTCTCCGCCAGATATACTTGCGGCTCCAGAAACTTTAACCTCTGTATCAGATTCTCTTAAACTTCCTGCAGAGCTAATTAATGCTCTTTCATAACTTTCATTTGTTTTTTCTTGTGTGTTTTCCATTTTAATCTCTCCTTATTATTATAACTTTAGATCCTCTCTTTTGATTTGAACAGGCTCGGATTCTATGTGAGCTTTGTTATTTATTTCGATACTCTCAACATAGTAGATTGCACCTTCAACTTTGGAGTAGGGTCCAATTTCTACCTTTAATCCTTTGACATCTCCTTCTGCACGAGTATTGCCTAAATATACTTCACCAGTTCCAAAAATGTTCCCTGCAATTACAGAAGGTTTGAGTTTTTTCCATCTATGGCCATGAGCATGTCTTCCTTTGTTAATTAAGACATCTTCTCCCACTAAATCTCCTTCAACCACCACTCTACCTGCAATATCAACTAAACCTTGAGATAAAAGGCTTCCATGGATTTTTGCAGATCCTGAGAATTTGACTCCTCTTTCTGCTTGAGTGAGACTACCACTTGAGAAGCTTCCAGCTGCAGAAATTCTTCCTTTAACTATTACTTCTCCTTCTATCTTGGCGGATCCTGAGAATTTGGCATCTTTGTCTCCGTGTAATGACCCAGCGCATTTGAAAGATCCAGCACAACCAACATCTCCGTGAGCAAGGATGTTTCCAAAACTTTTCAAAGATCCAGCTGACTTCAGGTTATTACATTCTACATCACCATCAATTTTTCCAGATCCTGCAATACGAATATCCTTCCTTACTGCTCCACCAGAAATTCGTGTAGAACCTGCTGCTGTTAATGATCTTTCTGTAACTGATTTAACTCCAGAAGTGTAAATTTTTGATGCTTCCTTTTGCATTTCTTGATTCTGTTTAACTGTATCAAGTTTTTGCAAATATCGTGTCTTTAACTCAGCGTAATTGCTTTTATCAATCTCGCCATCATCAAACCTCTTTTCAAGAAGCTCTAAGAGTTCTTCATACATTTGTATTTCGTGTTTATTCAAATTTATCACTAATCTATAATTGAAAGGGCTTTATTTAATCATTTTTTTAATTATTTAGAACAATTCTTCAATTGATGGGTTAAACACTTGTAAAGGAGAAGTAAAAGGGTTAAACCGTAAAGTTTAATGTGAAACAAAATGGTGCGGGGAGGGAGATTCGAACTCCCGAACCACTAAGGAACGGATTTCTCATTTTTTTTCTAACCCTTATCTTCGGTATGAACCAAGATCTTAAGTCCGCCGCCGTTGGCCACTTGGCTATCCCCGCATTGAAATTAAATGCTTATTATTATGAAACATGTTCGTTTTTTAAGATTTTTCATGTTGATTGAATTATCCAACAAAAATTATGGATGTAATCTTGATGGATCTCTTGGAAGTAATCTTGCTTCTCTAACATTCTGAAGGTTCAATACTTTCTGTACAAACCTTTCTATTCCAGTGCCACTTCCTCCATGAGGTGGAGCTCCATTTCTGAAGAACTGAAGATAACTATCCACATCCTTCAATTTGAAATCTTTTTCAGTTGCTTGTTTAGTTAAGATGTCAACCCTATGCTCTCTTTGTCCTCCAGTAGTTAGTTCTTGTCCCTTATACAAGAGATCAAAAGATTTGGTTAAGTTTGGATCTTCATCATCTTTCATAGTATAGAATGGTCTTACTTCCCAAGGATATTGATCAACGAATACAAAATCTGATTTCCATTTTTCCTTTGCGTATTGACCCAGTATTTTCTCTGCTTCCGCATCTAAGTCTTCATACAGTCCAAGCTCTTTGCCTTCACTACTCAAAATTTCATTACATTTTGGAATAGAGACTATCGGCCATTCTTTGGGTTGATCATCGATTACAACTTCTAATTCTTCTAAGACTGGTGCTCTGTTTTTCTTTATTGTATCCATGGTATATGAAATTGCGCCTTGAAGAACCTTCATTACATCAACTTGGTCTTTAATGTATGATATTTCAAAATCAATGGAAGTATACTCACATAGATGTCTTGATGTATGATGCTTCTCAGCTCGGAAGACAGGACCAATTTCAAATACTTTCTCAAATCCTGCCATTAACATCATTTGCTTATAAAACTGCGGAGATTGAGCTAAGTATGCCTTCTTATCAAAATACCCTATTTCAAAGACATTTGCCCCACTTTCAGTTGCAGAACCTACAATCTTGGCAGAGAAAAATTGTAGAAAATTGTTCTTGTTGAAGTATTCTTGAAGTGCATAAGCAACAGTACTTTCAATCTCAAATATTTGGGCAACATTTCTGTTTCTGAGATCTAAGAAACGATAATCATACCTTTTATCTGGATTAGTTTCTATTTTCTCAGTTACTGCTATGGGATATTCTTGAGCTCTTTTATTTAGAACTTCTATGTCTTGAGGAAGGATTTCTAACCCCTTGGGTGCGCTGTTATTGGCTACAATCCCACCTTTAACCAGTAGTATGTCTCCTTCTTGATAATCAATTTCAAAAATTTCTGGGGAAACCTTCTTTTTTGGCAATACAATCTGAACAACACCAGATCTGTCTTGTAATTGAAGAAACTTTAAACCGCCAAGATCTCTAACTTGTTGAATCCAACCGGCGATAGTTACCTCTTCTAGTTCTCCTGAAAACACTTTGCTGATTTCAGTTTTCTTATGTATATCCATTTGCAGTCCTCATTAATATGTTTGCAACATTGAAATTTACTTAAAAAAGGTTCTCATTTTTGTTGTATTTTTTCTAAAAAATACTATTAAAGAGAAAAAACGTTATTTATCATAGCAACAAAGTAGGCTTAAGCGATGGATATGAAGAAGATTGTAATAAAATTTGGCGGATCGGTTTTATACAAAGAAAACATGATTTTGAATGTAGAAAGAATTCAAGAAATAGTTGAAACTATAACTCAACTGCACGAAGACGGTTATAAGGTGGCTGTCGTTGTAGGAGGGGGTAAACTAGCACGAGTGATTATTCAAGCAAGTGATGTTCTAGGTCATGCTGCAACATTCAAAGATATTCTTGCTGTTGAATCTACAAGGATTCATGCTTTGTTGATTATAGCTTCATTACATAACAAAGCTTACTTACTAGTACCAAGATCTTTTGAAGAAGTAGGGAAAGCACTTTCCTCTGGTAAAATAGTAGTTACAGGGGGATTGCAACCAGGACAATCAACAAGTGCGGTTGCTGCCTTGGTAGCAGAATACTGGGATGCTGATTTACTAATCAATTTAACAAATGTGGATAAAGTATTCGATAAAGATCCGAATAAGTATCCAGATGCTAAAGAATTAGATAAAGTCACACCTGAGGAATTGTTAGAAATAATCTCAAAACAAGAGGAAGAGCCAGGAAAATATGCTCTGTTTGATAGAGTAGGTTGTGAGATAATAAAGAGATCAAGATTAAAAGTAGTGTTTGCAAACGGTCAAGATCCGTCTAATATATTCAAAGCAATAAAAGGAGAAACCGTTGGAACTTTAGTTTCTGATTAATTTCTCTTCTTTCTTTTCTTAGTAACTATCATAGAACTTGTAACGTAGAATTGCTGCTATCCCACCAAATGTATTATAGAGTATAGATCCATCATCATGGTCTGTTGATATTACTTCAAGTGTAGTATCTGCTTTTTTTGCAAGATTGTTTAATTCAGTAATTAAGTCATTTTCGCTCTCAATATACATGCGTGAGTTACTGCATTCTGGACATTTTCTATCTGAAAGATCTTTAATAAATTCATTGTAATCTTTTGTTTTGATGGATTCTTCCTTCACATATTCACAGTTGCCACATTTGATCTCAAGTGTAACTCGATCTACATCTTCACTAACAAGTAAAATTTCAACTGCACCTTTTTCTAAAGCTTCTTTAACAAATTTTTCTCCATATGTAGCTAAGCCTGAGTCTTTTCCCAGATGTTCCATAAATCTCTTCATCAGTTTCTTTTCGCTTATAATCTCAAAATCTACTAATTTATCTTCTGCTTTTTCTAATAATTCTCTAATGCCTTGTAATCCTTCATATCCAACGTCATATACTCCAATAACCTTCTCTCGTAAACGAAAGTCAACTTCTTTGTTGTCCAAAAATCTTGATCTAGACAGTGCAGGACCACCTACAATTATAGCTTCAACCGGATTATTTTCCAAATATATTTCGTTCATCTTGATTGCAGTTTTAGCATACCATGCTTTTGCTGCTTCATCTGTAGCTCTTTGAAAACGTGCAGCTGATTGACCACCCATTCTATGTTTCCCTGGAACATGCGAATCTTCATCCCAATGAATGTCAACTTTGGAACCTTGAACAGATGCAATTGTCGAACCCCCCCTTGCTACAATTACTATTCCATAACGTTGTTTGGTTTCTAAAATATCCTTTAAGTGATCAACAAGGAAAATATGATCACAGCGATATAACTTGATAGCAACTGGTTCTGGAGGTTCAATAGCAAAATACTCTGTTTTGTTACTTTGAGTTATTCCACAGAAAATAACTAAACCATTTTCCCCTGCTTTTTGGACATTTTTCATCCTAGATAAAATTGATGAGATGGCAGATTGAATAGCTTTGCCTGTACTTTTATCTTTGATATTTGTTGCAGTTCCATATTCATTTTTTAGTTGCGATGTGATATCTGGTATTCTTGTGCCCGGTGGGATGTATAAGGAGATTAAACTTGTAGACATATTGAAACTTCTTCTGGCTTCTAGCTTCTCAATTTCGTGTTTCAACATATATCTTTCAACAGATGTTCTCTTCTTTTCTTTTTGTTGAGTCATATTTTTCTCCTCATGGATAATGTTAAGCGAAAATCTCCTACTAGATGGACGATTATGGTTGAGATATAGGACAAAGAATTCTTATTATCTTTTTGGATATGCGATTTTTTACTATTCTTTGAAAACCAGAGAAAAATTTTTAGAAGAATTATGTGATATTATGTTGATTAGTATGGTAACTAAGGAACAGGTCGAAGTAGATTTATTGGATATTTTCGTATCTTTGAATAGGGGGTTAAACATCTCTGATGTAACATTTCAAATAAATAATTTATACTCTCCTAAAGGTGAAAAAGCAGAGCCTGAAATGATTTTGGAAATATTGAATGATTTAACAGATAAGGAATATCTCAGAAAATTCCAAGTAGGATCATTAGATAGTTGGAAAATAACCGACGATGGTGAAGATTATTTCTATAGGCTCTAAATAAACTCAAATGAGAAGAGATAGATGGATTTAAGGGAAAGTCTTGGATTGTCAGTTGAGAGTGACGAAATAGCTCTCATCTATGATAATAACGAGATTAGTGTGAAAAACCTAATAATTTACAAAGTAAAGGATATAGAGTCAAATCTAAATCAGAAGCAATGGGAAGGTAAGGATGAGGATGAGGAAGCCTTCAGAGTATATGAGGGAATAAGGCGAATTGAAGATAAAGAACTATGGGATGATATCCGTTTTGATGTAGTGATTGTTCAACCTGGCATATTGGGTGAAACCTTCAAAAGTACTCTAGGTTATTACAGGTCTTTAGCCGAGAACGGTTACAATTATCCAGAAATCTATCAGGTTGTAGATGGGTATGCTGAAATTTTACTGCAACAACCAGGAGAAAAACATGAGCAAGTAAAAGACGCTGTTTTGTTAAGAGTTCAGAAATTTGATGCTATAATCGTACCTCCTGTCTATGGTATTTCTATAATAAATCCAAGTGAAAAAAGAACTGTTCTTGCAAGGATAAGAGCAGATGAAGCAAAAGAAATAACAAAAGAATTTGAAAAAACTAAAGGCACATGCTATAGAAGAAAAGAAGAAGGAAAATGGGATTTTAATGAAAACTATGAAGAAATACCTCAGTTAAGACTAGGCGAACCGCAGAATAAATGGAAAACAGTGAAAAGAGGGATACCTATCTATGCATCTTATGTATACAGACAAAAACATTTTCGAACGTTAGTAGAACCAGATCCTGCAGAATTTATATTGTGAAAAAATACTAGTTGTTTCCCTCATAAATTTCTTTATCAGTCCAACCAGTTGAACGTTTGAGTAACCACTGTATTTGTCCTAAATGTCTGTGTTCGTGGTTGATTAAACGAACTATATAAACACGTCTCTCCATTTTTCCTTTCCACATATCGATATATTCCTCTTCTTGTTCTCGTGTAAGTAAAGATAAATGTTCATTTAAGACCGGAGAGATTTTGTTAAACTCTTCAATTATCTCCTCTAGAGTGACTTGGTTAGTGACTTCCTCTTCGAGATTAATAGCAATATTCGATTTGATAACCGT
>JAAFKJ010000135.1 GCA_021399395.1 Candidatus Heimdallarchaeota archaeon | reverse complement strand
CACTAGAACCACTTGAGCGTCGATCACTAGAACCACTTGAGCGTCGATCACTAGAACCACTTGAGCGTCGATCACTAGAACCATAATTAGATCTGCTTCCTGAGTTATAGTCAGATCTAGTATTTGAACGATTGTTGGGTCTTCTTCTTTTGGGATTTTCAATTCCTCTATCTCTAGTACTACTCCTTGGTCTAGTTCCAGATTTATACTTAGGTTTATCCCTAGCCCTAAAATTATCTCGAGTTTTAGTATAAGTCGAGTTTACCCTTTTCTTGACAGTTTTTTGATTATTTGAGCCCTTTGAAGCTCGATTACTTGACATTTTTACCACTTGATACCTTGAGTACAGATTAAGTTGAAATATTAGAAAGACCAGATTCCCGAAATGAAAGAAGAATTCCCTGTTTAATATCGCTAATACCTTACTATACTAAGCTCAACCTTTAAGCCAGATATTTAAACTACACTATTCACGTACTATTTCGTAAAGAAATTAGTTATTCCTGCTAGTTTTTCTCTTGCCAAATTCTTGCATCCCAATGTTTCATGGTTTTTGTAGCCATTCCATCGGGTTTCTTGCCTTGTTTAAGTTCCTCTTCAGTCAACCAGTACATTGAAGGATGTTCGGTATTGTACAAGACATTGTATGCTTGAGGTACGATACTCATCTCAACGTGAGAACTTATATCTTCATCGTAAATCTCCCCGTCATGTTCCATTGCTATAGGACTTTCAAGCTCGACTTCAACCTTCTTTGCATATTTATAGGTTGTACCTTTAAGCTTCAAATGCTCCCCTTGGAAAATCTTCTGTATTCCTACAAGAGTTCTGGGTTTTGAAAGGTTGGTAGTAATAAATACATCGAAGAAATCATTCTGGGGATGAGCGTTAACACAAGCTAACATTCCTCCGCCAACAGATTTGCCAATACCAATTGCAATTAACATCAGTCTGAAATCTATTGGATCTCCATCATCTAATCTAATTGTCCCCTTTCTTTGTTTAACGGACAGGAGTTTTTTTATTGCTAGTAATTTATATTTAACAGGTCCTTTGATCCATTTCATTTCTCCTGCTGCGTTAGCTAGGTTGACTAGAGAGGATATGCCAAATAGAAACATATTACCAAAATATACTTCAAATTTTGTATCATAATAGTAAACTTTTCCAACAGATGAAGGGGATACAGCTGTTTTCTCAATCAGAGTTCGAGCTGCATTTTCGGGATTCCAAGGAATACCCATGTAGGTTGCTAAATCATTTCCAGTCCCAAATGGTAAAACACCAAAAGCAAGTTTCTTTCGCTGTTGTTCAGAGAAAGTCATAATACCATTAATTACCTCATTAGCTACTCCATCACCACTAGCGACAATGAGTCTATTAAAACCGTCTTTAACAGCTTGTTTAGTTAAATCTATGCCTTGTTTTTTACCAGTAGTAAAAACAACATCATAATCAATCCCACTTTCTTCTATAACTGGTTCAGCTTTCGCCCATCTTTTTAGACATAATTGTCCCCCAGCATTAGGATTAACTATAAATTTCCATTTATTATCCATAAAAGCAATATAACTCAAAGGTTGTAAATAAACCTTAGTGAAATAAAATCTAGTTGAAGTTTTTAAACTGAATAAGAAACGGATCTAACATTGATCAAAGTCTTCCTCTAGCATACTTACAGCTTCTTTTATATCCTCTAGAGATACTCTTGTCCCATCAGAAAAATATTCAGAAAAATCCCAATTGTTCAGTTCATTTTCAGAAAACTTCCCAAAGGGTTCATTCTTTTTGAAAATCTTTGTCTTGATATCGTTTAGCAGGTGATTTTTAAAATTAATACCCTCTTTTGCTATCCCTGGGCATGAATAGTCTACTTCTATAAGGAAATGGTCATTTTCGATAGGACTGATCATAAAAGGATAAGTTTGGCAATTCAAGGGCCTAATATCATGAATTGTACAATGTTTAGCTTTTAAATTCTGAAAAACACAAATTCCGTCATTTTGTTTTAAAGCTAATTGGAAATCAGCAATTTCTCCAGTTTTTCTTTTAACAAGTAAGATTGGTTGTGTAAATTCTTCTAATTCTTTGTTTAGTGCTGATGCAATTTCCTTTACTTCAGAAACAGAAATACTGACCATATTTGAAGGAAAACCTATTCTTTCTGAAGAAAGAAGCTCACTAAATGGTTGTTCACATCTATTAGGTATGGGGTTAACTGAATAATTACTAGGTAATTCACACATATTGCATCTCTTACAAGAAAAAGAAATATCCGGGGGAAGAACAAGATCAAATTTAATGTTATCCAAGGAAATCTTTTCCCTTGTCGGTTCATAATATTCAATCACATAATTAAGAGAATGTTTTTTGAGTATAATTTCTATATCCTTTATCTGATCATCCATCTTATTCTTATCAAAAATTGATGTCGTTCCTCTGATAATTCTATCATTTTTTGGTCTAATTGTTTTGATATTATATAATTCATTCCAGATTTTGTTTCGCGTAATATTGTCTTTTATCAGGATTATGAGTTCTTGTGATTGGTTTATCGTTTGGTTATCCACCATTCTTAAAATAACATCATACCCCAGTGGAAGAATTAAATCATTCCAATAGTTATCAATAATCTCCTTCTTACTTCTAACACCAAGTCCTATTGAATATCCTTTTTCCAGTAATTTCTCATTAATACATCGTAAAATAAAAGGAGAGTAATTAAACGAATTTGGTTCTAGATTCTTACCCATCAACAATTTAGATAGATCTTCTTCTGCTTTCTGCTTAATCCCATCATTGATAAGAAGTCTTGTCATAATCTCAAAAAACTATAATATGAACTTAATACTAAATTCTTTCTATGAAAAGAGATAAGGCTTAGAAAATTGTTATAAGTGTGTTTCTAATACATTAAGTGGTTTGCTTAGATGATTAGAAGAGAAAAAGTACTTACATTTACACTAATTTTAATCTTTTCTCTACAAGTTGGTTTTACTCAAAATACAGAAGCTGCTACAGCAATTGCTAATCTCGTTTTGAAGACTAATGGAGGAGGAGTTCGTCCAGACTATGGTCTGTACATTGCGCAATATCTCAGAGTAATTGGTATTGAAATTGAGATAAAAGTCGAAGAATGGACAGTATTTGTGGGTGCTCTAATGATAACTCATGATTATGATATGGGAATAGTTGGTTTATCAGGTGGTGCTTCCACTCCAGATATGAGAGACTTATACACGGAAGAAGGGAATATGAATATTTTTGGACTTGACAAGAATATGCCTTATGGAAACATTAGTGAGGTTATGCAAGAAGAGTGTATGACTATTATGGATCCAGAAGAGAGGCAGCAGCACTACCATGATTGGCAGTTTCTCATGATGGACAAGATAGTTCCAATGTTACCTCTTTTCACACCACAAACATATGTTTGTACCTGGTCTAACACTTTTGGATACAATGCTGAATGGGGATTAACAGACTCCCTTCCATACATGGAATATGATGGATATCATGAACATCAAGATTCTTTAAACGAATTTCGAATTGGTGATGCAAATTGGAGAGAGCTCAACCCCATTTTTGTTGATAGTTATTCCCAATATGGTTTAATTGCAAAAATACTTAATGAAGATTTAGTTCAGCTATCTCCTGGTTTAGAACCTTTGAAAACAGGATTAGTTAAGGATTGGGAAATAATTGATGACTCTCATTTCAAGTTCTATATGAGAGATAATGTTTATTGGAATCCTTCCTTTAACATAACTAATAGAAATGAATACTCTCCTTCTTTAGAAACAATTTCATCTGCAGAATTGATGAGAGGATTGAAGAACAATGAATATAGTGATGGCACAAACCAACAGGTGATGGCTAAGGATGAAGTGTTTACTTTACTTCTTTGGAGTAATACTGTGATTAGTGAATCACCAAGTTATCATGAGTGGATATCTGACATCTATGTCGACCCTGTAGATCCATTAGCTTTTCATATCCACATCGATGGTGATCCAGCAACACCTCAAGTAGAAGTCTTTCCAGACATCTGGGAAACACTAAATTGGATTGTCATGCCAGAATTCTTTCTAAATTCAAGCGAATCTTATGTATCTTATTCTACTGGAGGTGTAAAATGTACTGGATTATACTGGGAAATGATCTATTCTCCTCAATGGAGAATGTATAGTACTTCCCAATTTGGGTGTGGAAAGTTTATGATGGATTATGCTGTTAGGGATGAACGAACAATTCTACGAGCTAGCCCCTATTGGATGGGTATTGGAGCAATAGATGGAGCAGCTGAAGATTTGGATATTGACACACTTATTCTTGAAGTAATTCCTGACCTATCAGAAGAGTTAGATCAGTTCCTTTATGGAAACCTTGATTGGGTTGGATTGAGAGCTTTTCCTGAAATTAGAAAGATGCTTGATAAAGATCCAAGATATACAGTGCAGTCATTTATAACTGGGAGTATGTCGTTATTATTCTTCAACCTTCAACGACCATTCATTGGTAGTGCTGATAACTATGTGTATCTAGATGCTATTGGCAAAGAAGAATACACCAAAGGTACAGCCACTCGAAAAGCAATGTGTTATGCTATAGATAGAGAAGAAATGAATGAAGTAATCCACAAAGGAGAATATGTAATTTCTCACAGTGTTATTTACCCCTACAATTCGTACTTTTACAGTGAAGATATATTCCAGTATGATTATGATTTTCAAGCTTCAATGGATTGGCTTAGAGCTGCAGGATATCCTGGAATTTGTGACTGTGGTATAACTACATCAGATATCCTTACATCAGCGACAACTAGTCTTATTAGTCTACTTTCACTAACTGTTGTGGTTACATGTTCATTGCCTAGATTAATGTTAAAGAAATTGAAGAAGTAACAAGACAAAATTGATATTTGAGATACGGAGAAATGAGACATGACAACAAAATAAGAATATTTTATCCCTTGATATTGATTTTTCGAGTGAAGATAAAAAGACAAATACTTGATACAAGAAACATCGCAAAAGGAAAATCAATATGCTTTGAATTATAAAAATCCAGATCAATAAGTGTATCTTCAAATGTATCTCCAATATCAAATAAGAAACTCTTTCCTCCAGAAATGTCGGATTCAACACACTCCCCACTCTCACACAAATCAAATTCAGGATTATGTCCGGGTTGTGTCCCAAAAACTTGTATCTCTGCTATTGCAAATAATGTATCACCCCAATTTGTATAGGGATTGATTTCGATAAAAGTATTGATCACATTGGTCTCATCGAAGATGTCATATTCTCCTTTCAGGTTGTAAGTAATAATATAAACTTCATTTTCAACAATATTCATTTGAAATTCAATTAGTGAAACATACATACCAGAACCATAGAAAGGGAGATCATCATAATATCACAGGTGGGAATTCTGTTAGAAAATTAAAAAAGCTAGAAATTGTTTAATGTCCTTTCAATTCATATACAATGGTATTTTTTGCCAAATGACGTATGTTTATTAACATGTATGAGTAATTACTACATGAAGGAAATAATATGACTGATATGACTAACGTGAAAAAAAAGCTAATTAGATCCAGAGCAAAGCTTTTCACGCTTAATCTATGGTGTGCTCCGCTTGAATCAGGCTTAGCGATCTATCAGTCAACAATAGGTGAATTATATGAAGGTTCATCCAGAATTAGGTTTTGCCTTAAATGTGGATCTATTGAATCTATACAAGATATGAAAAAAGAAACTCATTCTTGTTCAGTTCTCTTTAAGAGTTTCCCTGTTTTAGTAACCACAAGCTGGAAATTATTATCTGACTTCTTCTCAACTAATGTGCATTTAGAAGTATTAAAGCAAGAAGGTGTTACGCTGGAGGATCGGAATCTAATTACAAGTTCTAAAGAGATTAAATTTGAAGAGATATCTTTTGTAAATGAAGAAGAAGCTTCTCCCATTTCTATTTCTGATTAGCAGAGGATACACCATTCAGAGAATTTTCACCTCAATTTTTATTCATTTTTAATATGAAATCCCTTTATTTTTGCGAACATGCTCCGACATATTAGGCAATATTTACCGCTAATTATTTATTACGCATATATTACTTAAACCACACATCTAATCACCTAAATGACATATCATGGTGCTAAGGACCACAAATCACATGTCTGAGAGTATCCGACATGTT
>JAAFKJ010000134.1 GCA_021399395.1 Candidatus Heimdallarchaeota archaeon | reverse complement strand
TGAGAAACCTGAGTTGTACGACTCTCCAAAAATGTGGCTTGTCCTCCCAGCTGAGCCATTCCTGACTCAAAAGAAGCACGGGTTCGTGTGCTGGAGAAGAAGAAAAGCATACAGAGAGTTTTATCCAGAAGTAAAGCATGTCGCTCACCTAAGGCTCTTCTTTTCTTGAGATCCCAAGCTACATCCAGGATAGTATCTACTTCTTCTTTTGTAAAATCTAGGTCACCGATTAAATCACGACCGCGTAAGTCAGATTGCATAGATTACACCTACTCCTCTGCACCTAAAACCAAGGCTATAAGAGCCATCCTCATTACTACACCATAAAATCCTTCTTGCCAGTATCTAGCCCATCGGGTTTGATCTACATCTGGTGGGATTTCATCCATACGAGGTAGAGAGTGTAATAGTACTGCATCAGATTTTGCTTTAGTTTCAAGCAATTCTTTTGTTATCTTGAACTCAGGTGGAGTTTGAGCAACTTCACCATCTCTTTCATCACGAGATTTTGTATAATCTGGTTGGACTACAGGTTCTACTAGAATGACATCAGCATCTGCGATAACATCACGAACATCATCAGCTTCAGTAAAGTTTAAGCTGTTGCGTCTGAAATCTTCTTTATATTCTTCAGGCATCGACATATCTTTTGGCGCAACAAAAGTAATTGGACAGTCAAATTGAGTTAAAGCATGACCAAGAGAGTGCATAGTTCGCATTCTCATATCTCCTACTGCCACCCATTTTAAACCGTCAATGTGACCTTTTTCTCGAAGGATTGTATAGAGATCAGTTAAGATCTGGGTAGGATGTTCTCCCCACCCGTCACCACCATTAATAATTGGAATACTGACCCATTTTGCTGCTTCCTGAGGAGCACCTTTCATGAAATGTCTCATAACAATGACATCCCCATAATTTTCAAGCATTTTGAAAGTATCCTTGATGGATTCCATATAAAAATCACCAGCACGAGTCATTTTAGCGTCAGCAAATCCTGTCACTTTACCACCCAATCTAAGCATGGCTGATTCGTGAGCTAATCGAGTCCTAGTTGAAGGCTGGTAAAAAGCTGTAACCATGGTTTTCTCTTTCAATAAATCAACATTTTTCCTGTTACGAGCTATAGGTTCCAGTTTTCTTGCAACTTCAAATATACGCTCGAATTCGTGACGTTCAAAATCTTTTAATGAGATTATATCTCTTCCTTTAAAACTTCGCATAATAATTCTCCTTTATCATTATAATGTAAATTTACATATTAAACATGTAGATTTGTCAGTAGAAATTTTTCTTTATAAATCTTTTTTTTTAGCCACATAAGACCAATATATAATAGTTCAGACGTCCAGTGATTATCTTGAAAATAAAAAACTCCCGGATAAGTTTTGGATAACTTTTATTTATTCATTAGCTTATGCTCTAGTTAGGAAAGGCAAATCTATGTATGACCTTGGTTTGATAAATGGAAAAACATATCGTAATGGACATTTCACTCCTTTAGATGTTTACGTTAAGAAAGAGAAAATTGCAGAAATAGTTTCTCCTGATAAGAAATTAAGTTGCAAAAAAACTGTAGATTGCTCAGGAAAACTAGTTATGCCCGGATTTATAGATCCACATGTTCATATCAATCTAGATTTGGGTGAATTTAAAACAAGTGATGATTATGAAAGTGCTTCAAAAGCAGCTGCTTTTGGTGGAATCACAACATTCATTGATTTCTTAGAACCTATAAATAAGGTAGAAGAGTTTCATGAAAAACTTCAACAGAAACAGAAAGAAGCAGAAACTTCTTTCATCGATTATAGCTTTCATACAACAGTCGGGAATTTCAAAGATGATGTAGATAAATTAGTAAAACTGTCACTTGAAAATGGCATTCCATCTATCAAACTATTCACAACTTACTCTGAATCAAATCGTAGATGCTCTTATGAGAAGATAAGGGAATTCATTGAAAATTCAAATTTAACTGGCAGTCTTATACTTATCCATGCTGAAAATGATGAAATCATACTAAATTCAAACGTAGAAGACCAAATAGCTATATATGAAAGCTCAAGGCCTGCTAATGCAGAAATAGAAGAAATCGATAAATTAGCTGAAATTGTTTCAGAACTCAAAGGTAGAATTTACATTGTTCATGTTACTTGTGGTTCATCTATCGAACTACTCAAAGAGAAATATCCTGATCTTTTGCAAAATAATATCTTTGTTGAAAGTTGTCCCCAATATTTCAATCTCAGCAAAGATGTTTATGAAACAGATAATGGAAACTTATTCCTTCTAGCTCCACCTCTCCGTTCAACAGATGAGCAAGAAAAATTAAGGAAAAATATAGCTATTATAAACACTGTCGGGACAGACCATGCACCTTTTAGAAGAGAGGAAAAACAGCGTTATATTGCTGCAAGTAAAGTTCCTAAAGGTCTTGGAGGGCTTGAATATAGCTTTTCCCTAATGTACAACCTATTTGGAGAACAGATAATTCCAAAATATACTATTAATCCAGCTGTTATCCATAATCTCTTCCCCAAAAAGGGAATTATTCAAGAGGGTTCAGATGCTGATCTTGTTATTTTTAATCCTGAAAAGGAATTTAAAATAGATTCGGGTCATTCTCAATCTGACTATAGTCCTTATGAAGGAATGATAATAAAAGGTTTAGTCGAATCTACCATTTTGAGAGGAAACTTACTTGTTGAAAATAGAGAACTTGTTGGTAAAAAGGAAGGTCAATTTATTCCAAGAAAGTAGTGCTCGATATTCCTTAAATGAGTAGTTTTTTATTCAACCTAACTAGAAGTTATCTAATAAGGAATTAAATTAGGAAGTTAGGTTTTGAATAACATTAAAACAAAATCTATTGAGCATCCCGCTGCTTTAACTCAGGAAGAGAAGAACAAAATTCGTTCTTATCGTATGGATAATGCAGCTGTTCTCTTTAGTTTTGTTTGTAATGAACGTATAACATGTCTTTTTCGTATGGCTGCAACTTTAAAAGAACCAATCAATGTTAATGTTCTTCAAAGAGCCCTTGATAGGATCATTGGACGATTCCCTTATTATAGAGTTAATCAGAGACCCGGATTTTTCTGGTTTTACTGGGAAACAAATTTAGGTAAACCTAAAGTTATGGCTGATTCAAAATATACAAGTCAAGAAATGCCCATGAGAAAAAAAGGTATTTTTCCATTTAGAGTCAGAGCTTTCCAGAATAGAATAGCTGTAGAGTTTTATCATGCTTTAACTGATGGAACAGGAGCGATAACTTTTCTAAAAGCACTTGTTGCAGAATATTTGACTCAAAAAGGTATTAAAACAGATGATTGGGGAGAGGTCTACCATTTTGGTCAGCAACCTCACGATGAAGAATACGAAGATGCTTTCAAAAGGTTCTATAATCCTATGTACCCAAAACCCAAGTTATTAGAAGTAGCCTTTCAAATCCCACATAAGTTGGAAAAGACAGGTATCTTTCACATGACAACGGGGATTATAGATATCAAAGAGATTCTAGCTAAGTCAAAAGAACTCAATGTCACTTTAACTGAATTTCTAAGCGCAGTATACATCGATTCCTTACAGAAAATCTTCTACGATCTTCCTGAAAAAATGCAGAAAAAATTAGCTAAGCCTATTAGAATAATGATACCTGTCAACCTTAGACGTTTCTTTCCAACTAAGACTATGCGAAACTTCAGCTTATTTGTCACTCCAGGAATTGACCCGCGATTGGGGCACTTCTCCTTTGATGAGATATTGGAGACAGTTCATCATTACATGAGAGTCGAAGTCAATGATAGATATATCAGTCAACAGATAAGTAGAAATGTTAGGGGAGAACTCCATCCTTTAATGAGGGGCACACCCCTATTCATCAAAAGAGTTGGAGGGATAGTACTATATTCTCGAATGGGTGAAAAACTCTATTCAGGTACAATAACAAATCTGGGAAGAGTAGTACTACCAGAAGCATTTAGTAATGAAGTTGAATCATTTGAATTCTTACCTGCACCCAGTCCTTCAAACAAAGCTAGCTGTGCAATGGTAAGTTTTAAGGATAAACTATATCTCAACTTTGGCAGAGTAATTGCTGATCCTATTGTTGAAAGAAATTTCTTTCGAAAACTTAAAAAACTCGGTATTTCTGTGAAAATTGAAACCAACTAGAAGTGAAAAACATGCCCTATTGTAGCAAATGTGGAGTTGAAGTGGACGACGATGTTAAAGAATGTCCCTTATGCTCTCTACCAATTCAACAGTTTCCTGATGAAACTGTTGAAAAACCAAGTAAAAGAAAGTATCCTGATAGAACTGATCAGCAAGTAAATGGTAAACTATATCCAGATAAGGAGATCGAACATCCATCTAGAAGAAAGTTAACACCAAAAGAAAAACGTTTCAAGGCATGGGAGGTTATTACTGCTTCAATGTTGACCCCTTTTCTAATCGTTACATTTACAGATTTAATAATCAATGCAACAATCAGCTGGGCAAGATTTCCAATGATAGCTCTTATGTTAGCATGGATGCTATGTACATTTCCTCTACTTTTCACCAAGAGACCAGTAATCATGATTGTAGGTATCGCAGTTGCTCTAATCAGTTTCTTAGTCCTAGTAGATTACTTCGACAATTGGATGTTTGACTGGATACATACACTAGCTCTACCTATAATTGCATTAGTTTTAGTACTATCTGTAGCAGTTGTTGTACCATCGATTAAGGTGAAAAACAAAGGTATGAATATTGCCGCCTTTATCTTATTTGCAGTTGGAATTCTAAACCTTGGTCTTGATTTAATCATAATGAGCACAATTCAAGGGAAAGTAACTGTAACATGGTCGCTCTTTGTTCTGGTTCCAACTTTCATTGTTGGTGGTTTCTTAATGTATATGCACTATAGATTTACTAAAGATACTGACTTTAAAACAAAAATAAAAGCAAAGTTTCAGACGTAACCAATTAAGGAACAATTACAGTTCTAAAATCTGCTTTATACTCTTTAAGTTGGTGATGAATTTCGTTAATAGCTTCAGCTTCAAGAGGAACTGTTTTTGTTACAACTTTGCTCAAATCTAATTTTCCTAGTTTAGCTAAATCTAGTAGGAAAGGTAATTCAGACAATAGATGGTCAGACACTCCTATAATCTCTTTTTCTCTACAAATTGTTTCGTATGAGTTGACATCAAATGAATTAGCAGTTATTCCAACTAACCCTAAACGTCCAAATCTTGCAAGTGATCTCACTCCTTGATCCATTGTTACTGGAAGACCTATAAGTTCCAGAGCCACATCTACTCCGTCTCCTTCAGTGTGTTCCATAATTCTTTCAACTGGATCATTCGTTTTAGCATTAATAGGTATGGCACCCATTTCTTTAGCAGCTTCAAGTTTATTCGAATCAATATCAACAGCATAAATTGTTCCTGCACCAAAAACTTTGGCCAGCTGTAATGCTGATATTCCCAATCCGCCTAAACCAAATATTGCAATAGTTTCTCCTGGTCTGAATCTAGTCTTTTTGAGAGCATGAAGTGAGGTTGAGGAAGAGCACATCATAACTGCAGCATGTTCATAAGAAACTGAATCTGGCAACTTGAAAACACCTCTAGTTGGTACAGCGATATATTCAGCATACCCTCCATCTATATCCTTACCTATCATTTTACCTTTAACACAGAATTGTTCAGTTCCCTGCACACAGTATTTACATTTACCGCAGGTAATCATATAATTGAGACAAACTCTATCTCCAATTTGGAAATCGGTAACTTCAGAACCTAGTTCTATTATCTCCCCTGCTACCTCATGTCCTAAAGCGATTGGAAGATAACCAACTGATGAGACACCTGATGAGACACCTGATGAGACACCATCACGATAATGTACATCAGAATGACATATACCTGCAGCCCTGATTCTAATCAGCACTTCATCCGATATTGGTATTGGGGTTGGTATTTCTCTGTCCTCTAAATCTTGGTTAATTTCAATTAGCTGAACAGTTTTCATGGTTCTTCAAATACAAATCCAATATATATCATTTTCAGTATCATGATGACAAATAGATTAGAACATCAAACTTTGAAAAAATAATGCAAAACAATTATAAACTACATTTATCGATATGTTTTCAATATTAATACAATAAACAAAAGTGAGATGCTAATGAATAAACGCACACATATAGTTTTTACTCTTATATCTTTGAGTATAATTTTGAGTCTAAGTTTTAACCTTAATGCTAGTTTCCAGATTCAAGCAATAACAGACCTTGAAAGTGGAAATATTGATGATTTGAACTACACAATTAGTGGTCCAATATTGATAAATGAAGAAATTGATTTCACTAATCTAGGTTTCTCAGGTTCTGGCATAAATGGAGATCCGTACAAAATAGAAGAATTGAAAATAGAAACCTCAAACTCTTATGGGATTCAAATTTCAGGTGTTTCATCATATTTTACCATTGAAGATTGTTACATTGATGCAGAACAATATGCAATTAATATTGAAGGTCCAGTTGCGGGTCAAGTTCAAATTGAGAACAATACACTCGTAAATACAAATCACGGAATATACATCAATAATCTGGATGATCTCGAAGTTGTCAATAATACTATACAAAATTGTGGCCAGTATTCTGCTAGAATTTACTTCAGTGATGGAATGAAAATTATTAATAACACTTTCATTGGTAGTGAACAAGTCTATCTAGCAAATGCTCAATCTGCAATAATTGAGAATAACACTTGTATCGATACAGGTTTTAATATTTATACAAATGGTGCTTGGTTCCAGAATCATGTAGTTACAAACAATTATGTCAATGGAAAACCATTGGGCTTTTTTGTTAACCCTCAAGATTTAGTAATTTCTGATAATATCTATGGCCAAATAATCATAGGTGATGGGGATAACGTTACCGTAAGAGATCAAGTAATTGGGAATACAGCTACATCAATAATATCTGTAGAAGTTAACGGATTAAATCTATTCAACAATACATGCCTCAACAATTATTTATATGGAATCAGAGTAATAGGTAGGAACACTCTTATTGAAGATTGTGAGGTGGGATTTGTAAGTCCTTATGGCGCAATTGATGTCAGTACGAGTGCGCATACAATTATACGCAATTGTTACTTGCATGATAGTAGTTTTGGAGTAATAGCAGTTAATTCACCCAATATTACTTGTTTCAACAACACCATAGAAAATAACTCAGAATATGGTATCAGATATCAAAGCAATGCAGTCGGTAATGTGTACAATAATACAATAAGCAATTCAGGACAAGGATTAAGGTTTCATTCATTTGATTTAACTACAATCGCATACAACATCTTTGAAAACAGTCCTTCTGGATTTTATGGCATAAACTTTGATTCAGGATGTAATAATAACACTATACACAATAATTTCTTCTTGAATAACAATCCTGGAGGTATTTCTGAAGCTCTAGATGAAGGATTCAATAATACATGGTTTGATGAAAGTACTCTAACTGGTAATTATTATTCTGATTATTCTGGTTCTGGAGATTATGTTATAGAAGGTTCTGCAGGCTCAGTTGACCCATATGTAATAGTTGATACAACTAGTCCTGTTATTGTAGTAAAAGCTGTTGACCTAGATTATACTGAAGGTGAAACAGGGAACACTATTTATTGGCAAGCATCTGAACAATATCCAAGGTTTTACCAACAGATGCTCAATGGTTCAATTTTTAGAACTGCAGTTTGGAGAAGCTTTGACATAATTAATTTGAATGTTGATGGATTAGATGCAGGAGTACATAACTATACAACTGTTTTCTTTGATATCGCAGGTAATTCCATTGCTAGCACCATAATCGTTACAGTAATTGCTGTGATACCTGAATATCAGCAAACGAGTATTTTGTTAGTTAGTTTGAGTATTATCTCAATTATTTCAATTAGTTATATAATCAAAAGGAAGAAGTAAAACTTATAGTTTTATTTTTTCTCCTTTTTCTTTTATACTCAGTTTATTATGGTTGTAATAAGGATGAAGAGGAAAGGCAAATTAATATGAGAAAATCAGCTGGATATCATTATTCTCTACTAGAGTTTTCATATCTTCTTCAGATGGTCTTTCCTTGAATAATTCTGCAGCTTTGATAATTTTAGGTAAAATATCCATATCTCCAGCTGTTATCAGAAAGCTACTCTCTAATCCTAATGACCAGTGAACAGCTTTGTTGATAGATTCTTGATCATCTAATGGTTCATAGAAATAAGTATTATATTTCTTAGGTCGGTCTTCCCATGGTCTTCGAGCTACAGATTTAATAGTTTGCAAAGCAACATTTCTCTTAAGACATAATTCATTCAATTCTTTGAAGTTCTTTTCATAACGAGGATTCTGTAGCTGTAGATAATTATGAGGGAGTAAAACAGAATCAAAATCGAATCGTTCTAAACTTCGCAGGTGTACTACAGGTACTTTACTACCATGACCAGTTACTCCTAAATATTTCACCAGACCCTTATCTCGAGCCTCTACAAACGCTTCCAAAGTACCTTCTGGCCCCATAGCCTTTTCCCATCCTTGAGGATTGGTTAATGCATGCATCTGCCAGAGATCAATATAATCTACATTCAATCTACTTAAAGACAGTTCTAAATCTTTCCAAGCTCCACTGTACGAACGACTTCGAGTTTTTGTAGCTAGAAAAAAATCACTACGATGGTTCTCCATCCAAGGTCCAATTCGTTTTTCAGCATCTCCATAGATTGCTGCTGTGTCTATATGGTTAATACCAGCCTTCAATAAGAGTTTTAGAACAGAGTTTGCTTCCTCTTGATTGGCTTTACTTAAAGCATAGGCTCCAAAAATTATACGCGAACTTTTGTGTCCTGTTCGTCCAAATAGATTTCTCGGAATCATTACCATCTACTCCAAACATATTTAATACTCTTAGTTAATTCAAACATTCGCATTAATATAATCTTTTTCGCATCAATAGTATAATATTAATTTTTCTAATCTATCAAGAAGAAAAGGGAAAGGAACAAGTATTGACTAGTTCATTTTAATTTATTTTTACTATTTTTCATAATATCAACCTTTCATCAAATTTACAAATCGTTCAAGTATGAACGAAATTTTTCAAGTTGTTCACATTAAGCACAAGGAATAAAAGCATTTTCTAGAAAAACAAAAAAAAAGAAAGAACTACTTAACTAATCCTGTTTAGTTTTTTTTGTAGCGTTTTCTAACTATAAAGAGTGAAATAGAAATGCAAAAAATCATCACTGTAAAAATGATAGCTCTGTTAGAGAAAGGTAGATTAAATACCATTTCAGGAAATACCGGAGGTTCTTCTGTTTTTTTGTAAAAGATATCACGATCCGAACCAGAAGAATCATAATCTGTATTATCTGCCCAAACAATATGTACATTTCTTGTGGTATCTACGGCAAGAGAAGGATTCTGTACATCCATAGTACTTTCAGTTGAAATCATTTCTACTGAAGTCCAAGTAGAAGAGTAAGAATCCCAGAACTTATAAAAAATCCCATACCACTGCTTCCAAGTAACATGTACATTACCAATAGAATCTACAGCAATAGAAGCATCTACAGAAAGATCATCAGATTCTGTTGTTACCACCTCTAAAGTGGACCATGAATTAGTAGAAGCATTCCAACATCTATAGAAAACATCGATATCAGCTCCACTCCCAAGAAGATTAGCAGTACTATCTTCCCACGCTATATGCACATTCCCTGTTGTATCTACAGCTAATGATGGAATCCCTGAACCAGCTGTGCTTCCAGTAGAAACGAGTTCTGTGCTATTCCATGAAGAAATAGAAACATTCCTATAATTATAAAAGATATCAGAGTCTCCTCCACTATCAAGAATATCAGTGTAATCATGCCACGCTAAATAGACATTTCCTTCCGAATCCACATCAATCGAAGGATAATCCGCCCAAAATGTACTGTTAGCTGAGATTACTTCTGTTATTGTCCATGTGGATAAAGAAGCATTCCAAAATTTGTAGAAGATATCAGGAGGACCTGATCCAGATCCTGCATAATTAGTATAATCCATCCATGCAATATGGACATTCTTTTTAGAATCCACTATTATAGAAGGATCTCGAGAAGTACTTGTGCTTTCAGTTGAAATAACTTCTGTAGTATTCCAACTAGAAGTTGTAGTATTCCAAAACCTATAGAAAATATCAAAATCTGCACCACTTTCATCATACTCATTTTCTTCACTCCATGCTATGTGTGCATTTCCTTCAGCATCCACTGCAATTGCAGGATATTCTGAGTTATTCGAGCTTATTGTAGAAACTATCTCTGTTGCAGTCCATAAAGATGTAGAAGCATCCCATCTTTTGTAGAAAATGTCGATATCAGTTCCAGAACTAAGATAATCAGTGTAATCTCTCCAAACTATATGCACATCACCATAAGAATCAGCTGCAATAGCAGGTTGATAGGATATTTCTGTACTTTCTGTAGAAACCACCTCAGTAATTGTCCACATCCAAATAGATTCATCAAGTGTATATGCGTTGAGTTGATTTGTATTTCTATTTGCAAATGCTTTTGCATTAAACAAGCTAAAATTACTGTTCAATAAAAATAATATAATGAGAATACTTAAACTCATAGTGAATTTCTTTTTTTTCATTTTTGTTTTCATCATAATAACCCTATTCAGTATTAATTTCGTCCAAGATTAATGAAATTTTCAAATTGTTAACATTAAGCGTTTGAAATAAAAACATTTTCTAGAAATCAAAGATGAAAAAGAGTGAGAACTAGAATTAACTAGTTCGCTTTTGATTTAATTTTACGTTTCCTCAATATTACAAGGAAAATTATAAACGCACCCAGTATCAGACTTGATATTATACCAAATTCTCTGACATGAGGTAATTCATAAAATCATGAAAGTTATCAATAGATGTTAGAATATAAAAATAAAATTATAATCCAATTACAAGCGTGGAGGAATCGGAAATTCTCAAGAGGAAAATTACTCGTTAATTCAAACTTATTGTTTTGTTCCATTTTAATTCTGTACACAACCAAACACTTACATTAGGTTTACAATTTTTATTATGCTAAAAATCTATCAATAAATATTAAAATGATTTGAGATGACAAAATACGAATTTGGTATAAATATTCAAAACATTGTTGCTGCTGTAGATTTGTTTACTACAATAGATCTTGTGAATATTTATCAGTTGCTTATTGATGAAGAAGAATTGTATATAGATTATAATCCTGACAGATTTCCTGGGGTGATACTTAAAATAAAAGATCCTAAAATTTCCTGTCTTATTTTCTATTCTGGCAAATTAGTAATTACTGGAGGTAAGACAACAGATGATATAACTAAAGGAGTGAAGAAAATTTCTAAGATACTTAGGTCTGTAGGAACAATAATTACTGAAGAACCTGAAATCATTATACACAATATAGTTGCTTCAGGAAATTTCAATCACAAACAGTTGAATCTCGAGCTTATTGCTCTTTGGCTTGACCAAAGTATGTATGAACCAGAACAATTCCCTGGATTAATCTTTAGATTAAAAGAGCCTAAGACGGTTCTGCTCCTATTTCAATCTGGAAATCTTGTCTGTACAGGAGCAAAAAATGAAAAGCAAGTATTTGAAGCTGTTGAAAATACATACAAAAAACTGGAAGAGATAAATGCTTTTGATTTCTAGAATGCTTGATATAAAACACTATAGCACAAGAATTTCTACTACTCTAATCAAACTCTTTTTAGTAGAAGTTATTCTTCAAACTCTTCTTTTTTGTGTGGTTTTTCTTTAATTTAATTTGCCAAGAACCAATAATCTTCTTAGGCTATCAAAAAAGGTAAAATTCAAATGAAAATTAAAACGAAATTCCCGATATAAAATTAAAAAAAGTAAGAACTAGTTTGAACTAGTTCGGTTTAGAATTTTTCTTGCGAATTTTCATGATAACTACTGAGATGGCAAGGGTACCAAGTATCAAACTGGAAATTATACCAAATTCTTCAACAATAGGAGCTATTTCAAAATCCATTATGGAACTCTGGGCACTATTACCACTGATATCATAAGCAATAAGGTAGTAATCTATGGTTGAACCTGCGGCAAAAGGACCAATAATAACACTGTATATCGTCTCTGAAGCAATCATGGAAGCACTAAACCATGAACCTCCATCAACATTATAATAAAGAGTAACGTTATGAACTTCAACATTATCGGTAACAGTTGCACTAATAGTTATCTGATCATCAAAAGTGGGTTCTGAAGGAAAATAAGTAACATCATCAATTGAAGGAGATGAAAAATCAACTGTTGTACCTTTATAGAAAATATCGATATCTGCTCCAGCACCTTCGTAATCTGTAGTATCATACCATACAACATGATAATCACAACCAGTATCACCGACATTAATCGAAGGATAGTAAGAATCACCTGTGCTTTCTGTTGAAACCACTTCTGTCATAGTCCATAAGAAGGAAGAAGTGTCTCTGTTCTTATAGAAAATATCCCAATCTGTTCCATTCCCAGCATAATCAGTTGAATCTTGCCATACTATATTTACTTTCCCGGCAGCATCTGTATCAAGAGAAGGCCAAAAAGAAGTTCCTGTACTCTCTGTAGAAACCACTTCTGTCGCAGTCCACGAGGAGATAGAAGCGTTCCAATATTTATAGAAAATATCTGAATCGGTACCACAATTAGTATAATTAGTTGAATCTTGCCATACTATATGTACAATCCCAGCAGCATCGGTAGTAAGAGCGGGATAGATAGAGTTCGCTGTACTCTCAGTGGAAACCACTTCTGTCGTAGTCCATAAGGATGTAGAAGCGTCTCTGCGTTTATAGAAAATATCATATTCTGTTCCGGCACCTAGATAATTAGTAAGATCATGCCAGGTTACGTGAATATTCCCAACAGCATCTGTAGTAAGTGCGGGATAGCCAGATTCTGTTGTACTCTCTGTTGAAACCACTTCTGTCGTAGTCCACGTGGAGATAGAAGCGTTCCAACATTTATACCATATATCATAATTTCCTCCAGAATCTTGCCAAGCAATATGGACATTCCCTAAAGTATCTACAGCAAGAGACGGATGAAAAGCAGCAACTATACTCTCTGTTGAAACCACTTCTGTCGCAGTCCAAGAGAAGGTAGAAGCGTTCCAGCGTCTGTAGAAAATCTCCCAATATCCCGTAGTCAAATCTTCCCACGCTATATGTACATTCCATGCATCATCAACAGCAATGGAAGGATTGGCAGAGGAAAGTGTACTCCCAGTAGAAACAACCTCTGTCGTAGTCCACGAAGAAGTTAATTTGTTCCATTTTTTGTAGAAAATATCATAATCTGAGCCAGAGCCTGAGAAAGCAGTTTGATCATCCCACGTTACATGCACATTCCCTATAGAATCAATGGTTTGGGATGGATGATAAGATTTTCCAGAACTTTCTGTGGAAACTACTTCCGTTGTATTCAATTCCCAAATAAAACCATTAGTGGAATCTGTGTTGTACTGATTATTTTTTTCCTCTACTAGAGCATTTGTGCTAGTTATATTAAGTGAAGAAGCGCTTATTAAAAAACAAATTATAAGAATACTTAAGCCCATAAAAATTTTACTTTTGTTATTTTTCTTTTTCATAATAATAACCTATTTTGATTATTCAATTATCTCGTGTATATTTACACGAAAATTATCGAATCGTGTACTATAGTAATTGGAAATAAAAAAATTTCCCCTTTAGTTCAAAATTACCTCAATTAACAATTTCCATTAACCACCAAAAAGACAAAATTCATATGAAAGTAAAGCGTAGTAAAACCATGAAGGCTATAATCAATGTTAAAATCTATGATTATGAAACCTATATCGAAAACGGTTATTGTATATATGGCAAAGAAATCCTCGAAGTTGGAGAGATGATCCTTTTTCCTGATTTTGATGGTGAGATCATAGATGGTAAGGGTAAGATTCTTCTTCCTGGTTTAATTAATTTTCACACTCATATCTATTCTACTCTTGTTCGAGGAGCCGCTATTCCTTTCCTTCCAAGAACCTTTAGAGACATTTTGGAACAACTTTGGTGGAAGTTTGACAGCAAATTAGATAATACTTCGACCTACCACAGTGCAATGGTTTATGGGTTAGAATCTCTTAAGAATGGAGTTACTTCCTTAATTGATCATCATGCTAGCGGAATAGATATTACTGGCAGTCTTGATGCTCTAAAAAGAGCTATTGTTGACAAACTCGGTATGCGAGGAATATTCTGCTTTGAGACTAGTGATCGTTTTAATATTACAGAATGTATTGAAGAAAACCTAGCAGGACTGAAATATGATTCTTTTGACGCTAAAGGTATGTTTGGCCTTCATGCTTCTATGAGTCTTTCTGAAGAAACTCTTGATAAAGTTTCTAGAGTTCTCAAAGGTGCCCCCATTCATGTTCATGTAGCTGAGAGTATAGAGGATGAAGAGGATTCTATTGACAAATACAGGATGAGGGTTGTCAACCGTTATCTCAACTACGGTCTTTTGAATAAAGATTCCATCCTCGCCCATTGTGTGCACATCAACGAAGATGAAGCCAAATTCATTAGTCAAAACAAAGCTGTTATCGCGCTTAATCCTACTTCCAATATGAACAACGCTGTTGGTTCATTCAACATTGATCTATTCAGAGACAAAAACATTCAGATTCTTATTGGTAATGATGGATTGGGGACAAATATAGCTAAAGAATGGACATACTTCTTCTTTGCTGGTAAAGCTGGAATCAATAATGCAGCAGGAATTGGTTTTGACGAATTACTAAAATACATCATTGGTTCGTATGAATACTTCGGTCGAAGAATGGGGATAAAAATCGGCAAAATCAAGCAAGGATATGTTGCTGATTTGGTTTTAGTTCCTTATCTTAACCCTACCAACATGAATGAACGCAATGCTTTTGGTCATGTCTTCTATGGATTGTTTGATAATTTCAAACCCTCAGACGTCATAGTTAAAGGAAAAACACTCATCGAGGATTACGAGAGTATTCTTGATGAGAAAAAATTATATAAGAATGCTCATATTGCTTCTAAAGCCCTATGGGAAAGGTTAGGTGTTGCTTAAATGGACTTGTCAGTTAATATTCTGGGTTTGCATTTTGAAAATCCCCTCGGACCTGCTGCTGGACCTATCGTTGAAGGTCTAGAAAATATGCAGTTTTTCAATGACAATTTATGTGGTTACAATGTAGCCAAAACAATTTCAGTAGAAGGAGCTATTGTTCCTAAACCTTGCATTGCTGGAACTACTAATACCATTTACAATTGTGAGCTTTGGTCTGAATTGCATTCAGATGAATGGATAAATGAGATCCTTCCAGCAATTCATAAAGAGAAAAAGAAACTCATAGTTATTAGTGCAGGTTACAAAGAGGAAGATTTCAGATATCTCATCCCAAAACTTGATCCTTTTGCAGACATGTTTGAAATATCTACCCATTATGTTTCTGAGGATCTTCTTCCTGGAATAGTCAGAAGTATTAGAGAAATCACTGACAAGCCTATCTTCATGAAACTTAGCCCCCATATCGATGATTTTCTTGGTTTTGTAAAAACCGTCATTGATGCTGGTGCTACTGGAATTGTTGCCATTAACTCTCTCGGTCCAGGAACAGCTATTGATCTAGAAGCACGTTCAGTACTTCTAGCTGAACAAATTTGGATGAGTGGTCCAGCAATTAAACCAATAGCTCTTCACAGGATTTACAATATAAGAAAAGCTTTTCCTGACATACCTATAATTGGTGTGGGAGGAATTGGAAAAGCTGAGGATGTTTTAGAATTTATCCTCGCTGGTGCTGATCTTGTTCAAATGCTCTCCTCTGCATTGATTAGAGGAAGAGGATTGTATGATAAGATAGTTAAAGATCTCCCAAAAGCACTTGAGAAGTACGGCTTCGCATCAATTGAGGAAATTAGACAAGTTAGAAAAACTACCTTGTTCAAAGCCATAGATACTGCTGTTGATAATCATCCTTCTTTCAATGAAAAATGTACCATGTGTATGCTCTGTGTTAAAATCTGTCCTGCTAGAGCTCTTTCAGCAGCTGAAGAAAATATTGTTGTGGATAAAGAGAAATGCATACACTGCGGATTGTGTGAATCTCGTTGTCCTGTAGATGCAATTTATGGAGTGCTTAGATGAATAATTACATATTAAGATGTATAACTTGTAAAAAGGAATTTGAACCCCAACCAGGTCTCTATTACTGTGAAGACTGTGGAAAAATAATGGGAACTTTAGAAGTAGTCTATGATTATGAATCAATCAAAAATGATGCAGCTTTAAAGGAGAAAAAGTTTGATAAGAAGGCTTCAATGTATCAATTTGATTTCTTGCTACCTACTAAATCAAAACTGAAACTCGATGACTATGTAGGTGGTACGCCTTTGTATAAATTCGATCTGTTTGGTATTAAGGATGTTCTCATAAAATATGATGGTTCTAATCCTTCTAGTTCTTACAAAGATCGTGCTAGCTCTATTGCTATAAATAAAGCTCTTGATGAGGGGAATGACATTCTGTTCTGTGCGTCAACTGGGAATGCTGCTTCATCTTTAGCTATGCTTAACGCTCATACTGACATGGAAACATATATTTTCGTTCCTGCTGCAATTCCTGATGGTAAAAGGACTCAACTTGAAATTTCTGGTGCAGAAGTGTATGCTGTTGAAGGAACTTATGATGAAGTCTACGATTTCTCTCTAGAACTTGGTTTAAAGAAGGGTTGGTATTGTAGACATGCTGCAATTAATCCGTACCTTCTAGAAGGTAAGAAGACAGGAGCATTTGAAATTATTATTCAAAACGACTTCAATGTGCCAGATTATGTTCTTATTGGGGTTGGAGATGGAACTGTTGTTAGTTCTCTTTACAAAGGTTTCTGGGAGTTTAAAGAGATAGGACTAACAGATAAAATTCCTAAAATAATAGGTGTTCAAGCTGCAGGTATTCCTGCAATCAAGGAAGTTTTTGACAAAGGTAAACCTTACAAACCTATTTCAATTGATGGAAGCACTGTAGCAGATAGCATATCTGTGGGGAAACCCAGAGATGTCATAAAGGCATGTACTTATGTTGAAGCAAGTGGTGGATATTACATTTCTCTTACAGATGAAGAGATTATTGATGCGATTAAAGATCTAGGAAAAATCACTGGAATCTTTGCAGAACCAGCAGGTGCTGTTCCATATGGAGGACTGAAAAAACTTATTTACGAAGAGAAAATTACTAAAACAGATACTGTTTGTCTAGTTATTACTGGAAATGGCCTTAAAGATGTAAATGCAGTTAAAGGGGCGATTAGTAAAACAACATTCACAATTCAAGAAGTCATCAAAAGGTTTGAAGAATGAAATTCATACTCAATCGAGAAATAATGGAAACTAATGAATCACCTAGTTTGCATACACTTGATTTTTTAAGAAAAAATGGGATCAAAGGAGTAAAAGAGGGGTGTCATGAAGGCGATTGTGGAGCTTGCATGGTTCTAGTTGGAGAACTCAAGGACGATAAGGTTATCTACAAAGCAATTAATTCATGCATGCTTCCATTAGGGAAAATAACAGGGAAACATGTCGTGACGATTGAAGGGTTAAATCTAGAGAAACTAAATCCTGTTCAGCAAGCAATAGTTGATGAAGGTGGTTCTCAATGCGGTTTCTGTACTCCTGGTTTTGTAGTTGCTCTAATGGCCTACTTCATGAATGAGAATCTAATAAACACAGATATCATTACAGCTATTGAGGGGAACATCTGCAGATGTACTGGTTATAAATCTATTCTCCGAGCAGCTGATTCTGCAAATAGGAAGATAGCAACTTTAGATTATTCCAAAGGAAGAATTTCCGCACTTGTTAGTGCAGAGTATTTACCGTCATACTTTCTCGAGATTCCAGAAATGCTGAAGAAAATTCAAATCCAGCCAAAATTGAAAAAAGGAACCTATATTGCTGGAGGGACCGACTTATTTGTTCATCGAAACATAGTCATTCAAGATCCTGTCTTCTTATCTGAACTCGGTTTTGATAAAATCTGGTCAGATGATAATTACATTTTTGTTGGAGCCGCTGCGGATATAGAATCCATTCGTATTTCCAACGAGCTTAACACTTTATTTGACACAGCTAGTCATCTTTCAAATGTATCTTCCCTTCCCATCAGACAACAAGCTACTATAGGAGGAAATGTTGTTAATGCATCTCCAATTGGAGATCTTACTATATACTTCCTTGCGTTGGATGCAGACATTGGTCTATTGTTGGGAGAAGAGAGGAGAATTATCAAACTGAAAGATTTGTTCAAAGGATACAAGATTCTAGATCTAGAGGATGGGGAAATATTGGAATGGTTTAGAATCAAAAATGAGAAGAGGATTTTATCCTTTGAAAAAGTTGCCAAGAGAATGCACATGGATATTGCTAGTGTGAATAGTGCATTTTCAATGAAATATAAAGATAATAAAATAACAGAACCACATCTCTCAGGTGGAGGTATTGGACCGATACCGATGTATTTAGAGAAAACATGTCAATATCTCGAGGATAAAGAGATAACAGCTGATGTAGTCAAAGAAGCAGCCAGAATAGCGGACTCAGAAATCAGCCCAATTGATGATGTTAGGGGAACAGCTAGATACAAACGTTTACTTCTAAGGCAGCTGATTTATGCTCATTTTGTGAAACTAGTTCCTGAACTGGAGGATTTGCTATGACCGATTTGATCCCTCCTCACACGACAGGTGAATCAGTTTTTGTTGATGATATTCCTGAACCAAAAGACATGCTTCATACTGCAGTCTTTATTTCAAACATACCTCATGGAAAGATTATCAAGTTAAATATGCAAAAAGCAAAAGCAAGTGAGGGAGTAGTTAAAATAATAACAGCTGAAGACATTCCAGGTGAGAATGAAGTAGGCCGAATTATCCAAGATGAAGAGTTATTAGCTAAGGATAAAGTAGATTTCATTGGACAACCTATAGCTGTTGTTTTCGCAGAGACAAAAAATCAAGCTAACACGGCTAGAGATTTAATCACTATAGAATACGAACCCCTTCCAGCTGTTTTCGATCCTAGAGAAGCAGCAAAGAAAGGGATGTTAATTGCTCCTTCTAGAACATTATCTTTAGGAGACATTGATTCCATTTGGGATAAATGTGAGACTATTGTCGAAGGCGTAGCTGAATCCGGAGGTCAAGAGCACATCTATATGGAAACACAAGGTTGTCTTGCTATTCCAGGGGAAGAGGGTAGAATCTTACTCTATTCCAGCACCCAAAATCCTTCAACTGTTCAGAATATCGTTTCCAATGTTATTGGTTGTGACATGAACAAAATAGAGGTTGATGTTAAACGATTGGGAGGTGCTTTTGGCGGGAAGGAAGATCAAGCCACTCACTGGGCTGCTATCTGTGCATTGGGGGTTTATCATACCAGAAGACCAGTCAAATTAGTACTAGATAGACGAGAGGATATTACTATAACAGGAAAAAGACACCCTTATTCTACTGACTATAAACTAGGCTTGAATAAGGAAGGCAAAATCCTTGCATTTTCAGCTAAATTCTATCAAAATGCTGGTGCTGCAGCAGATCTTTCAACGCCAATACTAGGAAGAACATTATTCCATGCTACAAACGCTTATTACATTCCGAATGTTAGGGTAACAGCTTATTCCTGTAAAACGAACCTAGTACCCTTTACAGCTTTTCGAGGATTTGGTGGTCCTCAAGGAATGTTTGTCATAGAATGTGCATTAGCTCATGCATCTGAGAAATCAGGTATATCAATAGAAAAATTACAAGAAAGAAATTTGCTCGATGAAGGAGATCAATTTCCATATGGAATGAAAGTTGAAAAGACTCAAGCTAAGAGAAGCTTTGCAGAAGTTCTTCAAGATTCAAAATTTGATGATTTAAAGGAGAAGCAAGAGGAATTCAATAAGAAGAACAAATTGGTGAAGAAGGGTTTCTCTATAATGCCTATTTGTTTCGGGATTTCTTTTACTGCTACTTTTATGAATCAAGCAGGAGCACTAGTCAATGTCTACTATGACGGGAGTGTTAATATAAGTTCAGGAGCAGTTGAAATGGGACAGGGAGTAAACACTAAAATCAAGTCAATTGCAGCTCGCACTCTCTCAATTAATCCAGATAGAATTAGGATGGAAAGTACAAATACTGGTAAAGTGATTAACACTTCTCCTACAGCGGCTAGTAGTGGTGCAGATTTAAATGGTAAGGCTGTTGAAATAGCTTGTAAAGCAATTAATGAACGATTACTTAATGTTGCAAAAGAGAAATTGGGGGAAGGAAATTTAGCTTTAAAAGATGAGATAGTTTATCTGAATGATGAGAAGACAAATTTGACATGGGAAGAGTTAGTCATGTCTGCTTACTTGAGCAGAGTAAATCTTTCCTCTCAAGCATATTTCGCCATGCCTGGAATTCATTATGACGCTGAAAAAGAAAAAGGTAAACCTTTTGCTTATCATGTATTTGGAACAGCTGTAACTGAAGTAACAATTGATTGTCTACGGGGAACATATACTTTCGATAACGTCTATATTGTTCATGACGCTGGAAAAAGTTTGAATTATCTAATTGATCTTGGCCAGATAGAAGGAGGATTAGTTCAAGGTATGGGGTGGATGACACTAGAAGAATTACAGTATGTAGATGGAAAACTTCTCACTGATGCTCTTGCAACATACAAGGTCCCAGATATTTATTTTGCACCTAAGATTCACACAAAATTTCTAGAAGACGCAGACAATCCATACGCGGTTTTGAAATCAAAAGCAATTGGAGAACCTCCATTTATGTATGGAATCGGAGCATACTTCGCATTAAAGGATGCTGCACAAGCATTCAGAAAAGACAAAGAATGGGTCTACTCAGCACCAATTACACCTGAAAAATTACTGCTTTACTTACATGAGGAATAGCTAAAATGAACGAAGAACAGTTTTGGAAAACAGCGTTAGATTTTTTGAGAAAAGGTGAGGATATAATTCTTGTTATTATGATACATAGAATTGGTTCTGCCCCAAATGTACCAGGTGCTAAGATGATAATAACAGCTGATTCATTAATTGGTACTGTAGGTGGAGGAATTTCTGAACACAGGCTAACTAATCACGCTCGTAACTCCTTATTAAAGGGCAGTACTAAAATTGAAACAGTCTTTCTGGATCATTCTGAAGGAACACAGGAACATCACTCTGGAATGATATGTTCAGGGTCACAAACTTTTGCTTTACTTCCTCTAAATAAGCATAAAATTCCCATTATTGAAGAAATAAAGAATGCTTTCACAGATGCTATACCTGGAGTTTTAACACTAACAGGAGATGGTGTTCTGTACGAAAAAGTAGAACCACTACAAGAAAATAATCAGTACACTGAAACAGATTCTGGTTGGGAATATAAAGAAAACATGGGATTACAAGACAAACTAATTGTTATAGGTGGAGGACATGTCTCTCTTGCTTTATCCAGAATAATGGACACACTGAACTTTCACATTACAATCCTTGATGACAGACCAGAATTACCAACAATGAAAAGTAACTCCCACGCTCACGAGAAACATGTTATATCTTATGAGGACATTTTGTCTTACGTGCCAGAGGGGGAAAATGTATTTGTAACGATTATGACTTATGGTCATTCTTCTGATGAATTAGTACTTGAGAAATTAATTTCAAAAAGATTCAGATATTTAGGTATGATGGCTAGTGTGTTTAAAAAACAACAAGTCTATGCAAGTTTAGAAAGAAAGGGAATTTCAGAAGATTTACTTAATTCAGTACATTCTCCCATAGGGTTGAAAATAAAAAGTGATACACCTGAAGAAATAGCTATTAGTATAGCAGCTGAAATTATAGCTGTAAAAAATTCTGATAAAGAAAAATAGAAAAAAATATCGAAAATGAAATTAGTTTTCTACACTGAAATTATCTCGTATCCTTCTTTTACCCATAATTCAAGCGGAGTATGACCAAAAAGTTCATCATGAATCGGCAATCCTTGTTTTTCAGCCGATTCCAAAGCCCCAGTGGCTTTTGCACAAACCTTACAGACAGAAAAAATTAGTTTCAATTGTTTCATTTTTTCGAATTTATCATTCATATTTTCTTCATAACTAGGTATCAATTTACATCCTTCACTCTCAAAGACAACACCAACCCCATAGCCTTTTTCATGAAAATCTAATACGTTCATCATAACATGTGTGAAAGTTCCTTTATTTGCAGACCACATAACAAAAAGTAATTTTCTCAATATAATCACCTATTGAAAATATGATAGTAGTAATAAAACTTTTACTCAATAGAGTAAAGAAAGAAGGAAGAAAAAAAGTTATTAGAACCTTACTGTAGCTATTTTGTATGCATCAAATACAGGTGTTAAAATACCTTTTTCTATAAATCCAAATATTATTGGTAATCCTTTCTCTATTCTAATATGATCAAGTTCATCGAAAATTTTGCTTATAGTCACATTTTCATTCTCTATAATATAGGTAATTAACAGTTTCTCGAGACCATTAAATTCTTCAATAATACTTGTTTTGTGAGGAGAAACTGTAAAAGGATAGAATATCCAAAGATGAATTTCCTTCATAATCTTCTCAGTTATCCCTTGTAGATTGATTCTGAATACTTCAGTTGAGCCATCCCAGTCTTCTGTAATCTGACTGAACATCTTAGCAAACCAATCACTGATGACTGCAAGTCTTTCTTCGATTTCTTCATTCAATTCAGTATCAGAAAAAGTATATGTTGTGAATTGACCGGATTCTGTTCCGGTTACCAAGAAATTTCTATATTGTAATCTTCTAACAGAACCGGCTCTATCACCTCTAAGTTCTACTCCCATGGAGGATATAGCAGAAAGAAATCCAGTTATCAGAGATGGATCCAATGTAATTTCTGAACCTAGATCCATTTCATATACTGGTAATCCAGTATTTTTATGAACAATAATAATTTTAGTAATTGACAAAACACTCTCATAAAGACTATAAATTCTACTGAAAAGAGCTTTTTCTAAGCGTTTATTTTTAGTTAATCGCCGCCTAACTAGGAAAACGATTGGAATGATAATTGCTGCTGCACTAAAAAGGCTGATTACAACATATAAAATAGGTGGTATTTTTCCTGTTATTTGAGGGTTAATTATGGATATTGATTCAATGGCTAGATTAGTCTGATTTTCAAATCCATCTTTGAATATGGTAACAAAAACATTAATAGTGGTTTCTTGAGGTTCATGAATCCTTAAAGTTACGTAGTAAACTCCATCTATTTCATATTGAGTAATAAGTTCAGCATCTTCAATATCAAACGACACATCAAAAGTGGCACCGGAGATATTCTGGGAATGAATAGTATCAACATAGATGAAAGAAATAGTTGTCTCATTTCCAAAGTTAACTTCATCTTCCGATGATAAGATTACAATTTCTGTAGGCGTCTCCAGTATTGTCAAGGAAACTTCATCAGAAATAATTTCTTGTCCGTAATCTTCAAAGAAACCTTGTTTTGCAACTGAAATGTCAAGTGGATGTGATCCTACACCTAAATCTAGACCTACTATATCAGAGTATATTTCTAATTGAATTTCACTATCAGGCAGTTCTCTTATCCCATAATCAACATCTTTCACCAGTAATACATCATCTAGATAGAAATACATTTCATCAGGTAAAATAGGGTTATATGTAAGATTTGCAGTGTCTTCTACTGTAAAGCGAATAAGTGATTGTAAATCGTTGTAATATGCGGAAAAACTACTTGATTCAGGAGTGATATCAAAAGTGTGATGCACTATCAAGTAGAATGTAATTGAATGAGATTCTAAAAGTAGTCCAGTTGCCATGAGGGTAACAGAATAGTTACCAGATAGAACATTTATTGGAATATCTAATTCATAGTATGGTCCCACATAATTTAGAAGACCAGATGTTCCCCAAGATGTATTATATGCTACAGGTGCTGCAATTATTGGAGTTCCATTTCCAGAGTAAAAAGGATCACTTATGTTATTGTAGATAATTTGAGCAGTGATTGTTTTAAGATTTATTCTCTCAATAACTATAGATGAATTAGAGGTCATGCTTCCCCCTACTGTCTCCTCCCATCTGAAAGAAGCGGTTGTAGACTTACTAACTGAAATTTGAAGTGAATAGAATCCTATCTCTGTTCCGTTTTGCCAAAAACACACTGCAGTCCAGTATCCTTCTTTGTCGGTTCCTTCAAATGAGGGATCAAAACTCGTCTCAACAGAATATAGGCCTACCCCGGTTTGACTAGTTTCCAGGAATGTATAGTTGGATACATCATTGTAGATAAGAGTTGGAAAGAGTGAATCATTCTTTACAGGAACAATGTAACCATCTGGATCATAAAGTGTAAAATTAACATTTCCATCTAAAACATCAGTCATTAATGAGTCCTTGACATATATATCAGCCGTAACTGATGAACCACTATAACCAGTTGCATTTATTCCATCTGTTTCCCAATATCCTAAATCAAAATTCAATGAATTTAAATCTAAGTCAAATATGTAATTAGGACTTGAAGTAGAGAGGTTTAATGATGCTGCTTGGTAGAGAACACCAGAAGATAGTGAGGTTAAATTAAATGAATACCCTTCAGGAATTCTTATGCCAGGTATCAGCAAAAAACTATTAGCATACAAGTTGTAAGTCATGGTATTCCAATCAGTTGGTGTAGAAATCACATGCGTCCTACTTGGATTAGAATAATCCGAGAGGTTTACCTGTATTATATCCCATGTAACAAACCAATCAACTGAATAGTCGCCATGAGAGGAATTTGTTACTTGAAATGATGAGGTAGCTATGATTGTTTTGTAGAAATGGTAACTATTATTGAATTTTATATTGACAGAATAATTTGATTCAAGATTATGAACACCTGTTCCAGAAATTACTTGATCAACTGCAGTAATTGAGGTTAAGCCATCTTTTAAGTCTATGGCAGCAGGATTTGTAAAAGTTAAAGGTTCTTGAAATTCATCAAGTGGTAATAACAAGGGAGCTAAGGTATAGTCTACAATAGTTGTTCGATTATCCCATGTTAGACCTATAGCATCCCATCGGTATGATTCTCCGAGAAAAGGACCTCCATTCTTCAGTGTCCAGGCAAAATTTTGTCCAGGACTTGTACTATCTACTGTTGATAAATTAGCAACAATGAAGTACTTCCCTTTCTCAAGAATCACATCATCAAAATCATAATAGGTTAAAGCTGCTGCTGCTGCTGAAGGAACAGGATTAGCATCTGTAAAAGAATTATCAGAACAATTTGATAGAATTTTACTAATATTTGTAACATCAGGAAAAACAGCTCCCTCATCTTTCAATAAAAACAAGTCCAATTCAGCAATCCCTAAAGAACCAGATCCTTTAATATCAAGATATATATCTGTTCCATAGAATTCTGCATAATCCCATTCTACCGTAAAACCTTGAGCTATAGCTAAATAATCAGAGTCAGCTAAATCATCAAAACCACTAACTGCAGATTCAATTGTAAAGTAGTCTGGTATAGCTGTTATATTTTCAATCCCATATTGTAATTGGTCGGAGTAGCCAGCAATATCAGAAATTGAAAACTGATTTGTACTATCGGAAGTATACGTAGATTTTGTCAGATTTAATTCAAATGTGTGGGATAAGTAGAAATCATCTTCAACTGCAAAATTATCTCCCACTGAAGAATAATTATCTATTGGGATATATTGTAGTTTTACTATGTTGTTATTTGGAACGTATAATGTTTCATCTTTCAGAATTGAATCAAATGAAATAAAGTCATTGTATTGTAGATTACTTTCATGAACATCCGTCTCTCCAACTAAATTAATACTTGAATTTGATAAAACTGAAGTAGAAATCAATTGAGTTAACAGAAAAACGCTTACAATTACCTTATAGAATCGATATTTTGAATAGTTTAGAACCATAGCACGAAACCCCAATGTACTTCAATACGCTATTATATTAGTAGTACAAATTCGTTATTCTTTATAAATTATTAGATATTTTCTAATAATAAACAATAGAAAGAAAAAAATGCATATTAATAGATAGTGAATTTTGATTATTAACACTTTTATTTGCTCTAATTTATCAAAAACGAACTGTAGCTATTTTGTAAGCATCAAATTCAGGTTCTAGAATATTCTTTTCAATCAACTCAAAAAGTATAGGTAATCCTTGCTCAAGTTTGACATCATCAAAATCCTCAAAGAGTCTACTTATCGTGATATTATCTTGTCCTTGTACATAATTTATCAGTTTCTTTCTGAGACCAGACATTCGTTCAACTTCTACAACCTTAGTTGGTGAGACTCTGAAAGGATAGAATATCCAGAGATGAATTTCTTTCATGATTTTTTCAGTTATTCCTTTTAAATTCATTCTGAATGATTCTGTTGAACCATCCCAATCATCAGTTATATTGCTGAACATCATAGCAAACCAATCGCTAATTACTGTCAGTTTTTGCTCTATCTCTTTATTCAATTCAGCTTCAGAAAATGTATAGAGTGTAAAGTGACCTGATTTACTTGCTGCTACTTGAAAATCCATGTACTCTACTTTTTTAACACTAGCACTTTTATCACCCTTGATTTCTCCCCCTACGGTGGAAACAGCTGACAGAAAGCCAGTAATTAAAGTTGGTTCAATTGTGATTTCCGATCCCAAATCCATCTCATAAACTGGCAAACTAGTAGTATTATGAACAATAATCAGTTTCGTAATGGATAGAATTCCCTCATAGAATTTGTATATATTTGTAAATTGAGTCTTCTGAGACCTTCTTTCTCTCATTACTTTTCTTCTAGCAATGAGAACAACAGGTATAATCAAAGCTGCAGCACCTAGAATTCCAATAATAATGAAAATATAGAATGGAAACCCTTCTGGAGGAGGTAGAGGTTCAGTTATAATAATACTGATTGCTACAAGTCTGTGATTTAGTTGTGTTTCATACCCATCTTTTGAAACATCAATGTAAATATTAAGCGAAGCTACAGTTGGTTCTAAGGTTTTTACAACTATAGAATAAACTCCGTCTACTTCGGGATCCAACCACACATCAACATTTTCTATGTCAACACTTACATCAACATTCCCACCCCTAATGAGTGTTGAATGGTTTGTATCAATGTAACTAAATTTGATTACTGTCTGACTGTTAATGACCATTTCTTCAACAGTTTCTATAACTTCTATTTCTGTTTCAATTGGAATAATGTTCAGATTAAAACTTACAAATGTATTTTCTTGACCTAATATATCTATGTAATTTGCTTTCGAGATATTCACATCTAAAATGTGAAATCCTATATCTAAACCTAATTCCCCTGAATCAAATTGCAAGACAATTTTTCCGTCGGAGAAATTTTGCGAAAAGTCTGTCAATTGTAAAGGATTACCATAGAATTGAAGTTCTAAATCATCTGGCTCTATTGGAGTATTGAAATTAGAGATATCAATTAAATCAAATTTGATAATGAAATCATTTGTAAAATTGGTGTAATAATTATCGTATTCTTTATTGATCTGGAATACATGGAGAATGTCTACTGTAAACTGAATAGTATGATTCTCTAAGAATTGACCTTGAGCACTTAAGTCTATAGAAAATGAGTTTGCTGGAGCATCTGTTATGATATCATATTCATAAGCAAATATACCAAAAGGAATTGTTCCAGAATCTAGCCACCCAGCGTAATAAGACACAGTTGCAGCTGTTATCAATGTTCCACTTCCAGAGAAGAAGGGGTCACTAATATTATAATAATAAACTCTAATTCTTATTCCCTCTCCGTTTATTCTTTCAATTGTTTCTAAGTTATCACTTACCCAAATATCAGATCCTTCACTTTCCTCCCATTCGAATATTGCATAAGTTGGTTTAACGACTGTTAATATCTTGGATATAATTCCTACATCTGTACCATTCTGCCAAACATAGAATGCGGTCCAATATCCTTCTCTATCACTCCCATACACTGAAGGATCAAAACCTGAACTTGCAGAATATTCTCCGAGTCCAGACTGGGTTAAGATTAGTTGAGAATAGTAAGTTGTATCACTATATATTAACTCACTAGGTAAACTATTTTTGAAAGAAACAATCTGTCCATCAGGATCAAAGATTGTGAAATTCAACTCACCATTAGTGACTTCACTAATTGCAGTTTCTCCTACATCAACAGTAGAGATAAGAGAAGACCCTCGATATCCTGTTGCATGTGTAATATTAGTTTCCCAGTAACCCAAGTTAAATGTATTATCAGACTGTGTGAGATCATAGAGCAAATTTCTGCTTGTTGACTGAAATAATAAACTTCCTTCACTATAAGTAGAACCAGAAAGTAGTTCAAACAAATCTATTGTGAAAGTTCTATCATTTAGTGAGTAGGTTGTTGGTTCGACACTATCAAGGAGTAACGTAAAAGATACATCATTCCAGGTTTCAGGGATAGTAAATATCTGATAACGATTTGGATCAGTATAAGGAGAAATATCTATTGAAGGGCTCAACCATGAAACATTCCATGAGATACTATAATCATAATAAGACGAATTAACTGCTTGAAAAGAGGAACTAGCAATAAATGAATTACTGAATGAATATGAATTGTTCATATTAATCTCCACTGATGTATTGGAAGTTAATTCATGAGAACCAGTCCCACTTATCAGCTGGTTTAAAGAAGTAATATTTACACCATTATCTTTGAGTTGAATTGATGCTGGATCAGAGTAAACTATTGGTAATCCATCTGCATAGGTTTGTCTTAATTCAGGAGCCAAGATGAAATCTTTGTTTATTATCCCAGACCATACAGTTCCATCATGGGTATAGGAACTCGCAAATACTGATCCTTGTTGTCCACGCCAGTTAAAACCGTCTCCATTAACTGCATCATAACTGGAAAGATTTGCGACTATATAATAGGTTCCTGCTGTCAGAACAATATCATGAAAGTCATAAAATACCGTATTACCTAGAGTACTTTCAGTTATTGGATTAGCTAGATTATAGGGGCCATTTGTTGCGTTTGAAAGAAGTACACTCATATCTGGCATTCCATCAGTTATGTTAGCTTTCACTAGAAATAACTCAAGTTCATCAGAGCCAATAGTTGTTTCAATTATTAGATATATCTTAGCTCCAGAAAAGA